>CAYXDU010000001.1:0-19436 GCA_964463895.1 Candidatus Woesearchaeota archaeon
GTGAAAAAAAAGAATTCAAAAAAAGAAAACAAGAATATCATTCATGCAATAACTCATCCTAATATTCTTCCTGCAACATTTGGAGAAAGAGCAGCAGATGCACTGACAAAATATGCAGGTAGTTGGGGTTTTATTTTTGGATTTATTTTAGTAATGGTTGTGTGGATAGTTGCAAATAGTTCATGGATATTATTTGGAGAAGCATGGGACCCAAAACCCTTCATACTTCTTAATCTCTGTTTATCCTGCCTTGCTGCAATTCAAGCCCCAATAATTTTAATGTCACAAAATCGTGAAGCACAAAAAGACAGACAACGTTCAGAATATGATTATGCAGTGAATAGAAAAGCTGAAAGAGAAATTCAAGATTTAAAAAAAATTATTGAAAGAATTGACAGAAAGATGAATAGGTGATTAAACTTTCTCCCACATTAAATCAAAATGCTTCTTATAAGACTTTGCCAAATCTTTATTCTTGATTAAAATAACCTTAGGAATTTCAGACCAAATCCAGATTGAGACTTTATCGCCATAAACAGCAGTTGTAGTTGGGGTTGCAAATTCCTTTGGAAGTTTTCTATTTTCTGACAAAGGTGATTTCAAAACTCCATAAAAATCAGTAAACAATTGTTTTGCTTTAATCTTTTTTCTTTTTCTCTCATTCAAATATTTATCAATAAAAAAATCCGGCAAATAATCCTTAACTTTTGTAGTTGCTCCCCAAGTTACAAAACTTTTTCCTTCTTTTAAAATATCCACCATAATATTTTTTATTCCTTCCTTGCCTTCGTAAATCTGAATATCAAAATCATCTTTAACATGTGACTCCTTTAATTTAATTAATTCAGGCAAAATTTCATTAATTTCTTCTTCCTGTTTTTTAATTTGAAATTCTTTTTCTTTAAGATAATCAAAAATCTTTTCAGGATTAACTGCTCTGAAAAATTTGACATTATTTTTAACAACATAATTAATTAAGCTCTTCTCAAGAAGTTTTGTTAAAGTATCATAAACATGTGTCCGCGATTCATTTCTTATTCTTGAAATCTGGCTTGCACTAATTCCGTCATGTCTCAAAATCATAAGATAAAATTCTGATTCTTTTTCACTTAATCCAATTTTCATCAATTTTGTTTTCATAATAAAAAATAATTCTGATTACTATTTAAATGTTGTCCCAATAACGGACAGCATAGATTGATAAAAAATAATTGTAAGGGAGAATTATGGGAAAGAAAAAATACAATGAAACTAATAACTATTATCTAAAAATAGGATTGCTCTTATTAGGTATTGGTTTAGAATGGATTGTCATAACTTCTATCGGAAAAAAATGCAGTGAAAAGACAAGAAAATTACAAGAAAAAGTATATGTAATAGAAGGAATTCCAAAAAATGTTAATTTGAATAGCAAAGAAGGAGCGTTTGGAGGATATTTTTATTTGTCGGGAACTCTCGAAGATGAATACGGAGACCCAAAATCATTCTCATTTAGCGAAAGTTGTTATTCATCAAGTCAAGACATCACAAAAGCATATTCAGCAATAAAAAATGAAGTTGAAGACGGAGATAGTGAAAAAATAAAATTCACCAAATCTTATAATAAGAAATATAATTGTTGGAAAAAAACTCTTTCAGTGAATGGGGAGGAAATTAAATTTTAATCTTCAAAACCCAACCTCTCATTAAATTCTCCAGAAATATTTTCCAGCATTTTTTCCTTAACATTCCAATTCTTATGTCCTAAAACCCAGCCCAATTTCACCAACGCTGTTTCACTTAACATATCATCTAAATAAATCATTCCGGCATCTTTTAACTTCCGTCCGGCAGAATAAACAAAACCATCAACTCTTCCATTAATGCATTGGCTTGTTCCGCAAACAACAATTCCTTTCTTTACAATTTCTTTTATTTTTTTAATCCAGACATCAGAAACTTGCCCAATTCCAGCCAATTCAATAATAAGTCCTTTATACTTGTTCTTCAAATAAAAATCCAAAATCTCAGAACTCTGTCCAGGATAAAATTTAACCAAAGCAACTTTCTCTTCAAATTTTGTATCTGCCTTGATTTTAGTTTTATTTCTTTTATTATAATTTTTAAGAATTTCAATCTTATTTGGAAAAACTTTTGCAATTGGTTTGTCATTAATAACTTTAAATGCATCTCGTCGTGAAGTGTGTAATTTACGAACTTTTGCTCCGGGCATTGCATAGCAAAACGCATCCGAAGAATTTGCATGTCCGACTAAAACAACTTCAGCAATATCACTCAAACCAGCAACTTCAGCTGAACAAACCAAATTCAAATTCGCGTCACTCGAAGCCCTGTCAATGCTTCTTTGACTATAAGTTAAAACAACCGGCTTATTCACCTTTCCAAGAAAAAAACTCAGCGCCGACGCTGTGTAATGCAAAAAATCAGTTCCATGTGTCACAACAACTCCTGAAATATTTGGTTCATTCAAAAGCTTCTCACAAACTTTTGCAATTTTCTGCCAGTCCTTGTGATTCATATTCTCTGAAAATTTCATAAATGGAATTTCAATTTTTGCAATATTAACCCTTTCAAAAATCTCTGGATAAAATTTAAATAAACTCTCGGGAGTATCCAAAGGATGGACACCTCCTGTCCGCGAATCATAACGCGAAGAAATTGTCCCGCCTGTAATCACCATTGCAATATTTGGTTTTGAAGAATCCTTCTTAATTTCAAATTTCTCTTCAGAAACTTTCGCCTTTCGCAAAGTCCGAATTTTCAAAACATCTTTCTTGTTAAAACCAATATTATAGCCATTTCCCAACTTCAACAAAACAACACCCTTTTCATTTTCAGGACTTTCCAAAAGAGTTCCTTCATAAATCTCTTTAACAAAATGGACTTCAACTTTGTCTCCTGGTTTAGCAGTAACTTTTTCCATAACAAATTAAAATTAAGAGTAATTAAAAAACTATTGATTATCTAACAACAATCCAAATTTCTCTGACAACACCCAGAACAAAAATCAAACTTAAAAGAATTATAACAATCCAATTTAAAGGAATTGAATATTCAGGTTTTCTCTCACCATAAATTTTTGCCTTCTTTGCCATAAGCAAACCCAAAACAGCAAGCATTCCACCTGAAACAACACCTCCAATAGAAAGAATTTTTGTAAAACTAAAAAAATCAAAAAACGAAATCAAAATATAAATCCCAATAGGAATCAAAGAAGAAAGCATCCATGACTTTTTTCTTTTAAATTTATCATCAAAAATAAAATCTTCTTCAAGAGCATTTCCCAATGACAAATAAGAAGTAAACATTGTAAAAATTCCCAGCACAACAAAAACCCCCCCTAAAGCAAAAGTCGCAATTTCTGGTGTTTGCAATCCCTTAAATCCCACGACGACAAATGCAAACAAAATGTAGAATAAAATAGAAATTACAGAACCTATCCAAATAGCATGTTTAATTTTTTTCTTATCCTTTAAAACTAAAACCACCTGAGGAATTGCATGAAAAGAAAGCAATGCAAAAAGCACAACCCCAAAAGGCAAAAACAAATTATTAACATCAACATAATTCAAATTTCCAAATCTAACTTTGCCGACAAAAATAATAAAAATTGTCAAGAGTAAAATCAAAATAATTCCAACACCCCATCTTTCAAATCTTTTCAGAGATTTCAACCCTCTCCAAAGCAATAAAGACATAAAACCTCCAAAAACAATTCCAAAGAACAAACTATATTTTACATTCCCTAAAATTAAAAAACTTAAACTCTCACCAACACCAAAAAGATAAGCAACAATTGCAGAATAAACACCAAAAATAACAGCAAACTCCATTGCCTTTTTTCCCCATTTTCCAAGATATTTTTGAGCATAACCCGGAAGCTGATGTTTTTCTTTTGTCCTCAAAGCCACTTCTCCAAGATAAAGATTAATTAAAAGAATAATTACTCCAACAAAAACTATATACAAAACAGCAACGGCAAAACCTGCTTTCGCAGCAACATAAGGAATTCCCAAAACTCCTGCACCAATTGCTGTTCCAACCAAAATTGAAACAGCAGTTAAAAATGTTTTTTTATTTGAATCCATTACATCACCTCAACGGGCGTACGAGGAATCGAACCTCGATCTACAGGGTTTTTCTAATCAGATTGATTCTTCTCCCAATGCGATTTCGTCGAGTGCTCTTGGAAATCGCCCATCTGTATAGGAAGGAAATGTTGTGAAGAAGAACCTTGGTTCTTCTCATCCGAAACCTGTCATTCTATCCGTTAAACTATACGCCCCAAATTATAAAAGAAAAAACCTTTTTATAGTTTAAGAATTTAACTAAATTACAAAAGAGATGGCATTAAAAAAACACCACAAATGGATTATTGGAAGTTTTAGTTCAGTTGTAATTATTTTTATGATTTCTGTTGCAATAATTCTCAATGGAGTTATTGTAAAACAACAATTAAATCACAATGAACTTTCAGGAAAAATAGATGAACTTCAGGATTTTCATACAGAAACACAATTGCAATTAAATGAATTAACCGATTCATTATTGGAAACAAAACAAAGTGTTTCAAACTTAGATGAATCTTTTCAAAATGAAATAAATGAATTAAAAGCATCTGTCAGCGAGGACTTTTCAGGAATAATTGAAGATTCCATCGAAGCTGTTGTAACAATTCGTACAGATGTTTCTCAGGGCACAGGTTTCCTCATTCATGAAGATGGATACATAATCACAAATGCACATGTTCTTTCAGGGGGTTCAAAAATAAGTGCTTTCACATCATCTGAGCAAGAAGAAATCTCTGCAATATTAATTGGATATGATACAATTTTGGATTTGGCTTTGTTAAAAATTCCTGGAAATTATGAAATACTTGAACTCGAAGATTCTGACGATGTTTCAATAGGAGAAAAAGTAATTGCAATTGGAAATCCTTTTGGACTGCAATTTTCTGTTTCACAGGGAATTGTTTCAGCAACCCACAGAGCAGGTCCAAATGGAATTGAAGCATATATTCAGACAGACACTCCGCTAAATCCTGGAAACTCTGGAGGCCCATTAATAAACAGCAAAGGCAAAGCAATAGGAATAAACAATTTCAAAGTCAGCGATAGTGAATCTCTTGGCTTTGCACTTGAATCAAATTATATAAAAGAATTTGCAAATGAAGTTTCCCAGGAAGCATTAAATATGATTTTAATTGACTAAATTTCCTAAAGAAATTTTGAATTTAACAAACTCTAAAATCAAATATTTTAAATAACCTTTTTCTTTTAAATAATTAGGCTTGACTCAAAACTAAGGGAAGTTGAGCGTCAAGAAACCGTAGGTGTCTTACGATGGCAAAAAAGAAATCCAAAGAAGGTTTGACTGTAAAAAAATCTGAGAATTTTTCAGAATGGTTTAGTCAAATACTTGAAAAAGCAGAACTAATTGATTTGCGACTGGACATAAAAGGTTTCACAATAATCCGGCCTTGGGCTGCAATGACAATGGAAAACATGTTTGAGCATCTTGAAAAAGAACTTCAAAAAAAAGGACACAAACCAACCTTCATGCCGTCGGTAATCCCAAAAGAAAATTTAATGAAAGAGTCCGAACATGTCAAGGGTTTTACTCCAGAAGTATTTTGGATAAAAAATACAGGTGACAACAAAGAACTCGCACTAAGACCAACATCAGAAACTCTCTACACTCCAATGTTCAAACTTTGGATAAGAAGTCACAGGGATTTACCTTTGAAACTTTATCAAAGAGGTTCTGTTTTCCGTCTGGATACAAAATCAACCCGTCCTTTAATTCGTGGAAGAGAATTCATATGGATAGAATGCCACGATGCATTTGAATCAAAACAACAAGCAGAGCAACAGGTTCAGGAAGACATTGACACAACAGAAAAAGTCATGCATCAAATTTTTGGCATTCCTTTCTTGCCAATGAAACGTCCTGACTGGGACAAATTTGCAGGAGCAGAATACACAGTCGGCTCAGATTGTTTCATGCCTGATGGAAAATTAATTCAGCAACCTTCAACACATTTAATGGGGCAAAAATTCTCAAAAGCATTTCATGCAACTTTCAAAAACAAAAACGAAAAAGAAGAATATCTCTGGACAACTGCCTACGGTCCAGCGATTTCAAGAATTCTGGCATCAGTAATTTCAACTCACGGCGATGATTCAGGATTAATTCTACCTTATGCAATTTCTCCAATACAAGTAATAATTATTCCAATATTCAATGCAAAAAATAAAAATGAAATTCTCAAAAAATCAAATGAAATTTTAAAAGAACTTCAAAAACACAATATAAAATCTGAAATAGATTTCAGAAATTACAAGCGTCCAGGAGAAAAATATTATTATTGGGAATTAAAAGGCATTCCATTTAGAATTGAATTTGGAGAAAATGACTTGAAAAAAAATCAAGTAACTTTGTTCACAAGAGATACAAGAAAAAAAGAAAATTTAAAATTAAAAGATTTAAGCAAAATTTCAAAACTTGGAAAAGAATTTGATAAAAGATTAAAAGAAAAAGCAGACAAATTTGCAGAAAACAAAATTGTAAATTGTTCAACAAAATCTGAAATTAAAAAAGCTCTTTCTTCAGGAAAACTGGCAAGAGTGAATTTTTGTTCAACAGACAAACAAGGTTTTTCATGCGCAGAAATTGTTGAAAAGGAATTTTCAGGAGATGTCAGAGGAACTTTGGCAAACAAAAACGAAAAACCAAAACCTAACTCAAAATGTGCAATCTGCAATAAAAAAGCAAATGAAATTGTTTATATTGGAAGAAGTTATTGAATATTTTATAAGTTTATTGTTTTTAATGCCAAATGGAAGATTATCAATAATTTACTATTGATAATCTTATGTTTTACTAAATGGAAATTTCACCCTAAAGGGTTTTCCTTCGGAAAATTCTCGTTCTTTGTCTTACTTGTTTGGCTTAACTTCACAAAAGGGGGAAACAGCAAAATGACTTCGTCACTTCGCACAACAAAAGTTAAACCTAATTTTTTTCAGAAAATATATAAGAAAGCCCCCTTTACTTTGGGACTTTGGTGTGGAATTTTACTCACACAAATTGTAGAATTAATAATAAAATTGCTAATCCGCTTCCTCCTAAAATGAAAATAAGAAATCCAATTTGTTTATCAATCGCAGTTCCTATTATAGTGGCAACAACCCAGATAAGTCCAAATCTTATCCAACTTTCTAATCCTGCGATTGTTCCTAATTCCATACTCTTTACCTCACAAAGTAAAGAGGGGGCAGTGGATTATAAGTTTACTGCCTCTGAAAAAAACTACACAACTAAGACGAACGAGAATGAAATTTCCACTCACGAGGCTCTTAGTTCGCACTCGTGCTTTTTGATAAATCAAAAAGTCGGCAAACACAGATTGAAAGGAAAATTAATTCACTTCGTTCAATCTCCTTTAGAGATAAATAATTTTCCCAAATTCGCTTTCAGCGAACTTCTGTAAATCACTTTTAAGTCGAATTTTTTCTTCTGCTAAAAATTTAAATCTCCAATATATTTTCCCCCCCACAGAAGCGCGCTAGTGCTACACACAGATAGTCTTGACTTCGTCAAGAATTATTCTAAATCAATAAACTTTCCAATTTTGATATCACTTCTTCTACTTTTATGTCTCTCATTAATCTACTATTGTTGTTAGTGGAAATTACTAGATCTTTATTATTGTATGGTGCAAATTTGTATGGTCTTGTTGGTCCGTACAATCCTATTACTTTTGTTCCAGAAGCATCTGCTAAATGTGTTAATCCTGTATCTGGACCAATAACTGCTCTTGAATTTTTAGCCATTATATAAAAATCCTCTAAATCAATTATAGATTTTATTTGAATTGGGTTATATCCCTTAGATAAACAGAATTTAGCTACTTCCTCATATTTTTCAGAATCCAATTTTTTATTTGGTCTTCCAGCATTTAGTATAAGAAGTACCTTTTTACTTGGGCTATCAGGAATATTTTTTTCCACATTTAGTCTAAAATCATATTTTTTTGGAATTCCCAAAATATCGGTAAATCTAAGATTTCTATCAACAACATGCTCCCTCTCAATTCTTTCAAGATCATTCAAATTTAAATTTTCTTTGCAATTGATTCCATGCAAATTAAACTTTCTTAAAACTATCGCCAAATCATATTTTTCTCCATCTAAGTAATATTCATACATCTCTTTTTCGAACTCTCTTCTCTTTTCTTCCTCTAATTTATATTTTTCAGGAAAGTCTTTTGTTCTGTAAATGGAAATTCTTTTTTCTTCTAAAGAATTGTTTATCTTCTTATAACTAAATTTTGCGATTCCATTAAATAAATTTCCAAAAGAATGGTCATACTCTTTTTGCCTCTTATCAACAATTGGAATTATTATTTCAGAATCACTAATTCCTTTATTTATGCTATTCATTAAAGGAAGGGAATGTATCAAATCACCGATTCCCCTTTGAGGAATAAATAATATTCTTTTCATTTTTATGATTCCTCTCTTTCCAGTAAAGAAAGATTCTCTAAAAGATTTTTTTTAGTATTCTCTTTTTCTTTTCTTCTTATATTTCTAATTACAAAGTTCTTTATTAGAGAATATTCCATCAAAATTTTTGTTAAATGTTTTTCGGAGTCTTCTATTTTTTCTGAAGATCCTTTGTTATATCCCTCTATTAAGTTTTTCATACTTTCAGGAACATAAACTGGAACTTCCATATTTCCGGCAAAAATTAAAGGAGATTCAAATTCAAGAATCCTCTTCGATTTTTTTATTCTTTCTAAATCAATAAATCTTAAACCCTCTGATGTTTCTATTACATTGGAACTATTTAAGTCTCCGTGAATAAAATAATCTGGTAGAGATTCTATTCTTTCTTTTAATTCTTCAAATCTTTGAAAATTCGAAGAAATGTCGGAATGTCCCTGTAATGATAAATCAACTGCTAAAGAGATTAGATTGCTTTCACTAAGATATTTTGTATCTGAAAGCAATTCTTTTCCTAGATTAGGATTCTCTTTAATTAATTGGAGTAATTCATTATGCATTAATGCAGAAGTTTCGCCTATTCTTCTAAAATATTGTAGATCTCTTTTTGTGTTAAAATTTCCATTCACAAATTCTTCTAAGATGTATAATTCGTCTTCTAATGGAAGATAATGTTTTCCAGAATTTGTTCTCTCAATCAAAGGAAATAAGGGGTAGAGTTCTCTTGTAATTTCTGCTATTGACTCTATTCTCTTTACATTATCCCCAAAATACTTGAATATTTTATTTACCTCTCCATTTGAAACTTGAAAGACTCCGTTATTCTTAACCCTTCCTTTTATTTCTCTCATTTCTTTTGTAAGAAAATTATAGTTCTCTAAAAGGAGGTTTTCTAAATCTTTAGGACTTTTTCTTGTTAAATTTTCTCTTTTGAACACTTTATCTGGGATATTATATCTTACTTCTTTTTCATTTAAATGAGAAATAACTCTTTCATATGACTCTTGAAAATCATTTAAGGGATAAAATTCCTCTTTTCCATTTTGAATTATTACAAGAGAATTGGATAGATTTCTAATTTTATTCTCGGATTCATCTGAAACAACTAAATTATTTGAACAATCTCCAGAAAAAGTTATATTTCCTTGAACATAACCAAAATTATCGTTAACTCTATAAAAATTCACCTCATTACTATTTCTAGTTTTGAGTGCCTTATGCATAAAAAAATTCATGGAGTTAATTATTTAAACTTTTGTTTTATGGGTAAAGTATCAGAAAATGGAAATTGTATTCATTAGGCACGGAGAAAAAATAAAAGAAGAAGGGGACTTGGGATTATCTGAAAATGGGATAACTCAGGCAAAAAATCTTGCTAAAAGATTGGGTAAAGAGAAATTTGATGAAATATATTCTAGTAATCTTAATCGGGCGAAGGAAACTGCCAAATTTGTTAGTGAAAGAATAGGATTAAAACCAATTGTTGAGGAATCTCTAAATGAATTTGAATCAAATTTATTGAAGATAAATGAAAATGATTGGGATGATGAAAGTAGGGCCCATCATAATAACCTAAAGAACTTTCTTTCTAGATTTACTAATCGTGCAGATGAAGAAAAAAGAGTCTTAATTATAGCTCATGGAATAACAAATCGTTTAATTTTGGCTATAATGTTGGAATTAGAATTAAAGAATCTTATTAGATTTAGGTTGCTTGAAACGGGAATTTCAGAGATATATTGGATGCCAAAATTTGGTAATTGGAGACTTAAATACTGGAATGATGTATCTCATCAGCCAAAAGAACTGGTAGAAGGCAAGAATAAATATTAAATCTCTTTAGCAATCTTATTATAATATTTTACAAATTCTTTAAAGAGTTCTTTATTTTCTTTGAGATTATATACTTTTCTTGATCTTAATGAAATTATTTCTCTTTGTATTTTCTCAATCTCTTTGTTTGGATTAATTATGTGGGAATATTTGGATGCTTCAAACAATCTGGAGAGAATTTTTCTTGCTCTTGTCTTATTGGATATTTCTTTTTCTGGTTTTCTTAAGTAATATGTTTTGTGAGTATTTATTAACAAATCATAAACTTGTGCATAACAATTATTTAGAAATATCTTTTTGTTTTCTTTAAAGCCATATCCTAAAATAGCAAGATGTCTGTAAGGCAAAGAGATTGAAGTTCTATTAATTATTTTTGTTTGTAATTCTTCATTAAAGTGAGACTTTTTATCCAGTATTCCTTTGATGAAATTTTCCTCGCCCTTTATAGAAATTCCTACGGAATAATTTTTTTTATTTAATTTAACATTAATTTTTATATTATCAAACTCATTTCCTCTAACAATTGCGAGAAAATCATAATCATCATTTTTTTCTGAATGTAATGCGGATCCAAAGATAGAAACACTTAGAACATCAAGGTTTCCATACTTCTTAGAGAGATAATCTTTTACTTCAATTGCTAAATCAAGAAAAATCTTCCACCTTTTATCTAAAAGATTATTTTTTTTATTTTTATACAAATAATAATAGAGATTTCTTTTAAATAAGATTTTTCTTTGTTTTCTATCTTTAAAATTAATTATATTCCTATTAAATATTTTTATTGGATGTTCAATATTAAAACTTACGGGCTTTATATTCATAAGAACAGATAAAAAAAGTGATTTAAATTATTTTCTAATTTTCGCCTTTTGTTGGTGACTTACTTTTTAAAAAAAATTAAGCAAAAAGCGCGCGCTTCCCACCCCAAAATACGAGATTTAAATTTTTAGCAGAAGAAAAAACTCCTTCGCCTTCGGCTCGGTAACGCCTTGCAGGCTCTCGCTCCATTTTATTCCGCTCCCACGAATTAACAGGGCTTAAAGAGAAAATCCTTGCAGGATTTTCCCAAAATTCGCTTCGCGACTTCTCTTAATCGCGATGTTATACGAAATTGCAAACCAGCCAAAAGAATTATAAAATCCGCCTCTTAACTAATTATTACCATGAAACACAATAAACTTGTCAGAGATAAAATTCCTGAAATAATTAAAAGTAAGGGAGTAGTTCCAATTATGCATATTGCATCTAATGAAGAATATCATCAAAAACTAAAAGCTAAACTTCAAGAAGAATTTGATGAATTTTTAGAGGATAACAATGAAGAAGAATTAGCTGATATTCTTGAAGTAATTTATGCTTTGTGTGATTTATATAATTTTGATAAAGAAAAATTGGAACAACTCCGAAAAGATAAGGCAGAGAAACGAGGCGGATTTAAAGATAAAATAATTCTTGATGAAACCAAAGAGTAGGCTGGTTTGCAACTCAAGGGGGCGCTGCGCTTTCGTCGTTTCACTCCTCACCCTCATTTAACAAGCTTAAACAGAAAATCGCACATAAGATACACTAACTCCTAAAAAGAAACCTAGAATTCTATTTCAATTTCAATAAACAGGCATTGAATTAAGTTCGTCTTCCCATTGAAGCGTGGCTTCAAGCAACTGACTCAATTCCTGCTCTACTGTTTTTTGTTCCATTTCGCGTTTAGGTTTTTGCGACATTTTCGCAATCTCAAAATCTTTTCAGCTCAAGTTAATTAGAAATCTTCCCAATCCAACCCGAGCTTAGCCGAATTACATTGAGAGGTGTTTAATAGTAAATGAGTAATCCACTAAATTAACCGCACACGCATTCCAGCACAATCTATTTAGTAACTCATTCATGCAAAATCTAAGAATTCCCTGCTTATAAACATTTTTATTCACTGGAATATAATAATTTTAGAGATTTTTAACAAACATTTCTTCAAACTTCTCCAAATCTTCTTTTTGAATCTGAGCACCGACGGCATTTTCATGTCCTCCGCCAGTTGCATTTTCCAAGGCACCAATAATCTTTAAAACTTTTTCACGAACATTTTTTCCACGTGCAGAAATATTTATTCTTCCATTTTTTGTATAAGCAACAACAACATACTTTTCAGGAAATAAATAACTCAAACCATTTGCAATTTCAGAACTCATGCTCACATCTCCGGCATACTTAAAAAAAACAATTTTATCATCTTGAGAAACATTTTGCTTTGCCTTTATTAATAACGCTGAATACTTTTTCTCAATTTCAGAAAATCTTCTATGAAAACTTTTATTATCTTTATTTTCCAAAAGAACTTCATGAGGGCTTCGAACCTTCATTAAAAATTTCATCATATTAACTACATTTGTTGTTTTATCTTTCAAACCAAATCCAAGAATTCTGGAAATTCTCCCAATCTCAGAACCATAAAAAATATCAAAAGCACTTAAATTTTTTTCTCTAGTAATTAAACTTAATTCAAGATAATCTTTTTTAAAATCTTCATAAAAATTCGGAACAAAACTATCTGCAACACAACCAACAACACCCAACCACGAATCCTGTTTCTGCGATTTTTCAACAATTTGCCAGCATAAAAAAGTAACCGGTTCATTAGAAGATTTTTTGTTAAAAAAAGGATTATAATAATTTACAAATTTTGGAATTTTATTTTTAGGAATATTATGATGATCAATCCATACAACAGGCAAATTAAATTTTTCAATTTCATTCAAAAACTCCTCGGAAAATTCTGGCACATCTAAAATAAAAACATAATCTGAATTAAATTCCCTTATTTTCCGAAGATAATCTTTTCCAGACAATCGCGCATTTTTAACTGGAAATCCCTTGCCTGTTCGAATAAATCTCCTAAGCAAAAGAAAACTGCAAAGCCCATCCTGGTCATTATCAAAAAGAAAAAGAGGATTTTGCGCTTTGTCCAAATGCTCGCGAATTTCTGAAATTTGTTTTTTTGTTAAAGGCATTTTAAATTTGTTTCGTTTAACCACGCTTAAGCAGACGACGTAGGGAACTTTGTTCCCTGCATTTTTGTTAATGGCATTTTTATTTTTGTATTCTCTGAAATTTGTTTTCTCAAAACTCTTGGATACTCAAGGCGAATCAAGGGCGGGTTCCAAATCTTTAGATTTGGCTTGTAGTGGGGATTTGGAAAACAAATTTCCTTATTTATTAGAATAATAAAATAGAATCAATTATATAAGGTTTTGGAAATCAAAACTTCTTCCCCAAACTAATCTTCTCTCTCAAACTATAAAGTTCTTCTTTAAAAAAATCAACCATGCCTTCATTTTCAAAAATCTCCATCAGTTCTTCATATCTTGCACCTAAAATATTTTCCAAACTCTTAAAATTTGAAACAAGTGAATCAATATATCTCTCAGGAACATTTGTCTTTTTCAAAATCCTTAATCCGCGGGGTGAAACTTTCTTATCATGCGTCTCATTAAACAAAACAGCAGAAACATCAGATGTTTCCAAAAGTTCATCCAGACTCATTTTATCCAAATTTTTCTTAATATCCGAGTAACTGACAAAATAATCTCTTAAAAGAAAATCTTCTTCTTTTTCCAAACCCCGGGTCAAAACCCTCAATCTTGAACCAACAATCATTCCTTCTTTACCCAACTCAATCAAATATTTTTTAATAACTTCAGAAACTCTTTTCAAAATTTCAAAATTCTGCACAACTTTCGCAACATCAAAAATCGTAACCATTTTCTGCAATTCAAGAACAGTTAAATCAGTCAGCACTTCATCCAGGCTTTCCCGCTGTTTTTCAAGAATCTGCATGTTTTCTGAAGCCCGTCTCAAAACTTCTGAACTATTTCTTAATTCGTGTTTTTTATCTCCGTAATATAAAGTAATTTTCCTCTTCCTTTCAGAAATCGCAATAACAATTGCCCCTGATTGCTTTGACATTCTTTCTGCTGCTTTATGTCTTGTTCCTGTTTCTTTACTCAAAATCTGCGCATCTGGAATTAAAACAGAATTCGCATAAATAATTCTTTTAGCATCACGTGACAAAATTATTGCTCCATCCATCTTCGCAAGTTCAACTAATTTCTGTGACGAAAACCGGGAATAAATTTTAAACCCTTTTTCAAAAAGCCCGTAAATATTTCCATTATCAATAACAATCAAAGAGCCCATGCCAGCATTAAGTAAATCATCTAAAGCTGCACGAATTGAAGTTCCAGGCGCAACCATTTTCAAAACATCAAAAAAATCCTTTTCCTCAACTCCAACTTCTTTAATTTTCTTTGAAGGAACAAAAAGTTCTTCAACATCAGAATTTTCATTTTCATTCTTAATTTCATCTAAATTTTCTTCCATCATAAAAAAACCAATTTCCAGAAATATTTAAACTTTTATGAGATAAATTAAATTATTCCCTGGCAAAACTTCTCGCAACAATTAACGGAAAAACCAAACTTGCTTCTGCAAAAAGTTTGACTCTTTTTGCTTCAGGAAGAATTTTCCCCCAGGAAACTGCTTCTTCTGGCAAAGCACCTGAATCACTGCCGTCATATTCAGGAATAGTATTTATGTAAACCGAATAATCTGCCCCATTCCGAAACATATTCGCATTGCAAATGTGATGTTTCATAACACCTTCTCCCAGA
Organism: Candidatus Woesearchaeota archaeon; assembly: GCA_964463895.1. GTDB lineage: Archaea > Nanobdellota > Nanobdellia > Pacearchaeales > GW2011-AR1 > MWBV01. The sequence goes on from CAYXDU010000001.1 coordinate 15,005, forward strand.
ATTATTATTCCTGTTTTCTTTTTTCCAATAGTTGAATTATTTATTTTCCAAATATCTTCTGCAACATCAACTTTAAAGTCCGGATGTTTTGATTTGAAAAAATAAATCATATCTCCCAAACTTCCGTCAGTAATTGCAGGACAAAAAACCTCAATCTTATTTTTCCATGCCCAGTAATAAATTGATTTCTCATCATTAATTCTCTCTCCCATTTTCCAAATCAATTCACTTGGTGTAACAACTTTTCCTGTTTTTTTCTGTTCATCATAAAACTCCTGCAAGATAGGAAGCACAAAATCTTCAAATGCGCAGTATCTTGAATTAGGAATAAAAATATTTCCCGCACGATTAATTCCCTTTTTCCTCAACTCACTTCCAGAAGCCCGAAAATCTCCAAGTTTAAAATCACCCAAACACTTTATCAAATCCTCTTCAATCCCTCCGGCAGTTGTAACCAAAACTCCGACTTTCTTATGCTTAGCAAGATATCGGATTATATCCCTGTTTCCGGAAGTAACCATATTTGAAGTATAACCCAGATAAATAAATGCTTTTTCAGAAATCATCTCATTAATTATTTCAACTGCTTTGTCAAAATTGCTCGCCTGCAAACCCATGGAACCATAACTCTCCAAAATCTTTTCATAATCCACACCACTGTCAAAATCATAACCTTCTATAGTTTTCCCTTCAGCTTCCTCTGATTTCCTAAGCACATTCTCCCTTGCAATATCTTCTCTGTCCATAACATAAACCCAACAATCAGATTTAAAAACTTAATTATTTTAAATAAAAAATGTTTTGGGGAAAACTCGCATCAATAAATCTGTATGAATGTAATTCTAAATTAATTAAAAATAAAAAATATATTCGGAAATTTGTAAAAGAACTTTGCAAAGAAATAAACATGAAACCTTATGGAAAATGCAGAATAAAAAAATTCGGACATGGAAAATTAAATGGAATCTCAGCTTTGCAGTTTATTAAAACTTCATCAATCACTCTCCACTTTGATGAAACAGAAAACAGGGCATTCATAGATATTTTTAGTTGTAAGGATTTCAGTGAAAATCAGGCTGAAAACTTCTCAAAAAAATTCTTCAAATCAAACAAAAGTACAATGAAAATCCTTATTCGAAACTAAACAAACCAAAAAGAATAATATACTTCATCACGAAAATCTTTTTAAACAAAAATTATCTCATAAAAATACAATGAATAAATGGTTACAAATTTTAGTGGGATTAATCCTTCTTCTTGGAGGAATTTTCGTCTGGGGAATGAATTATTTCTCATTCGGAACAGCTGCATTGGCTTTCCTTAAAGGCGGATTAATGTGGATTGTGCTTTTCGCAGGATTGCTTTTGGTAATTCTTGGAATAAATAATTTAAGAGAATAATTTTAATTACTTTCTTCTCTTAATCAAAACAGAAAAATATATAAATTTCAGAAAATTAAGCAAATTATGGAAATGATAAAAGTTCCGAAAATGAAATTTGAATTAATGCAAAGAGAAATTGTTTCATTGAGAAATTCATCAATATACAAAAGATTATTGGGTTTTGAGAAAAACATTTTAAACAAAAGATACTCAAGAAAAGATTTAGGCTTTTAGAAATCTTCTTATTTTTTCAATTGTCAATTTCTGCTTTTTTTCTGAAGTTTTCATTTCATATTCAAAAACATAAATTTCATTTGGAAATTTATGCCTGTAATATAACCGAATAGGGGGATGTTTTAATTTTATTTCATAAATATGAAGTTGTGAATCAATTAATTTGCCTGCATCGGGACCAATTTCCTCAATCCTGTCAAGAATCTTAGATAAAATATTCCGCAAAAATTTATTCTTCCCTGCTTTTTTCAACTGCTTTAAAATTACTTTATCAAAAACAAGTTCAAAATTTTTCATATTCTAAAAAACATTTTCCCATTAATAAATATTATTGCTTAAACAAAAACAATCAGCAATCCCTCAATCACAGCTGCAATAATTAAAAGAGGAATTACAATAAAAACAAAAACTCTTAAACTTTCTAAAAGATATTTTTTAAAACATTCAAATCTGTTTTTCTTAAACCAAAAAGTTCCGAATTTTAAGCCCAATCCAAGAGAAATAAAAATTGCCGGCAGTTCAAAAATTCCATGAGGAAGCAAATTCAACAAACTACTAAAACCTGCAGATTCAACACTCAATTCAGAAACAAATCCTATAACATAGCCATTAAACAAAGCTGCAATAAAAGGAAAAATTCCAAAGAGAAATCCAAAAATCATTCCGGAAAAACTGCTCTGAAGATTATTCAAAAAAATAAATCTTATCAAACCAAAAGCAGAAAGCCCTTCTGTCTGCGCCAGAATTTCCTGAATGTAATTCAGTATAATATCTGAAATTTCCTGAGACGGCGAAACAAAAAAACCAATCAAAACAAAAATCAAGAAAATTCCAATTGCAAAATAAATAAAATTTTTAGATTCTTTGATGTAAGTCCAACTTTTTTTATAACATTCTTTCAATAAAAATTTATTTTTTGAATGTCTTTTTTTATTTTTCATTTTTTACACCTTCACTAATCTTAACTCGCCCGTCTGTAAAATTTTTTGGTTTAGGCATAATAAATTTCTTTTTTATAATTTCATGAATCTCTTTTCTTTTATCTAAAGAACAATGAACTACTACAAACATTCTTTTGTCCCCATAAAAAACATCAACCCTCGGATTCCCTAAAAATTTGTTTCCTCCAATTATTTCATGAAAATCTTTATTTTTCTCAATATTAATCTCAACATATTCAAATTCCCCTTTTTCATTTTCAACTTCTTTTCCAAGAGGCCACTCAATATTCAAAAAATCCTTAAAAATTTGCCTCAAAACATTTTGTGTTTTTTTTGTTTTATCAAAAGTATAATGATTAAAAGCCCCTTCATTCCCGTGCCCATACAACATTAATCTCTCTTTCATTTTAAACAAAATGCCTCCTAATATAATTAGTTTTCCTTTTGAATTTTTTTCTCAAATAAAGTCCATAACCAAGCCCGGCAATCAATCCTCCAAGATGAGCCATATTTCCTATTGGCACATTTCCTGCAATTGAAATCACCCAAAGCAAAATCAAAATTCCCGGAGCAGCATATTTTAATTTAATTGGAATAGGGATAAAAAAAACATAAACAGGCAAATTCGGAGTCAAAAACATCAATGCACCAATCAAACCAAACAACGCTCCCGACGCTCCCACAGCATAAGTATTCATATCATGAGGAAAAATAAATGCACTCAAAACAAACAGCAATCCTGAAAAAATTCCCGCCAACATATAAAACCAAAAATATCTTTTTCTTCCAATTAATTTTTCAACTAAGGAACCCACAAAAAACAGTGAAAGCATGTTCACAAACAAATGAAAAAATCCTGCATGCATAAACATACTTGTCAAAAAAGTCCAGACATACATTCCCTGAAGAATATTATAAGGATTTATTGCAATTGCATCAATAGACAAAATCCCCAGAGAAATTAACAATTTAAAAACAATAAATGCAATAACATTAACAATTATCAGCCAGGTGTTCAAACTCAAACCTTTTCTAAAATTGCTTCTTCTTTGAATTCTATAACTATTCACCATTTTAATTAAACCAGAACTTAATTTATAAAACTACTTTTTAGATTTTTTCTTTGTCTTCTTAACAAATTTTTTCTTTCGTTCTCGATTTTTCGAGGACGAGACCAAGGACTTTGTTCTTGAGCCTTTTGCAGATTTTTTAATAATCTTCTTTTTAGTTTTCTTCTTAACAAATTTTTTCTTCACTGCTTTTTTCTTAACAGGTTTCTTTTTCAAAACTTTCTTCATTGGTTTTTTCTTTGCAGATTTTTTAGGAGATTTCTTTTTTATTGATTTTTTTCCAGAACTTTTTTTCTGTGGCTTTTTCTTTTTAACAAATTTTTTCTTCACAACTTTCTTCTTAATAGTTTTTTTTGCAATAGCTTTTCTTGCAGCTTTCCTTTTAGCAGATTTTTCTTTTGCAATTTTTTTCTTTTCCTTTCTTTCTTTTTCCCTTTCCTTTTCTTTTTCTTTTTCTAATTTTTCTGTCTCATTTAAAATTTCTTTATCAATTTCTTCTAATTTTTCTTTAAGTTTATCCTGATTTTTTCTCAGTTCCCTAAGAAGTTTTGAATTATCTTTAAGAGTTAAAACCTCCCCGCATTCTGGGCATGAAAATTCATGCTGCATTGCATTTTCTTCATTAAATTCCAACCCGCACCTTTCACAAACATAAAAAGTCCTTGTCTCCCGACTATTAATCTGGTTTTCAATTTGCTCTAATCTTTTTTCAACAGATGCTTTCAAAAATTCAAGTGATTTCAAAACTTCAATTTTCCAAAAATAAGTATACCATCCTTTTTTCTTATCTTTTTTTCTTATAGAA
>CAYXDU010000002.1:0-18397 GCA_964463895.1 Candidatus Woesearchaeota archaeon
TTTTAATATCCTTTGATTGATGTTCTAATCCCTTTAACAATTCTTTAAACTCTTTTTCAATGTAATCAACATTTTCAGTCAAATAAAGATTTCTTAATCCTATTGCTCCAATAACTATGGCTTTTTTAACAAAATCTTCTCTTTTATCTTCTGGAATATCATTTAATATTTTGTAAGTATTAATATCATCTACAACAACATCCTTGATAATTATAGAATCATTTTCTAATTTCACTTTTTGCTCTTGTTCATCCATAATCTTCTAATTAAAATGAAGCTTAAAAATCTAATTATTATTTCAATACCACCAAAATCTTTAAATAATCTTCATCTCTCTGAATTTAGTTGAGAAGAGAAAAGTAGTTAAATAGGAATTATCAAATTCTAAAATGGATATGAATATGGATATGCAGCACCAAGCAATGGGTTATGACAGAACAGCGACTATGTTTTCGCCTGACGGACATTTACTTCAAGTTGAATATGCTGAGAAGACAGTGCGTTTGGGAGTCTCAAGCATTGGAATGGTTTGTTCTGACGGAGTTTTCATAATTGCAGATAAAAGAATTGATGACAAGTTGATTGTTCAGGAGTCAGCGAACAGGGTTCATGAAATTGATTCAAATGTTTTTGCAAGCACTGCAGGAATTACTTCTGATGCGCGGGTTTTAATTGAAAAGGCGCAGATTTTGGCGCAGCAAAACCGGGTTACTTATGATTCTGAAATTGAACCGGAATTGATAATAAAAGAAATTTCAAATATAAAACAGCAATTCACACATTACGGAGGAGCAAGACCCTTTGCTGTCTCAATGATGCTCGCTGGAATTAATGGAAAAAAACCCCAATTATTTACAAGTGATGTTACAGGAAGTTATTTTGCTTATCATGCAAATGCAATTGGTGAAAACGACGACAAAATAAGAATTTTATTAAGGGAAAGATACAGAAAAGATTTGACAATTCATGAAGGAGTTAAACTTGCTTTGGAAATTTTTCAGCAAGTCAAGGGCGAGAAATTCAATTTAGAAAAATTTGAACTTGGATATATTTCCTTAGATGAGAAAAAAATAAAAAAGCTTGAAGGCTATGATATTGAGAGGTTGTAAATGGTAAATGAATTTGGGCGTATAGATTTTGAATTGACTGGCGGAAAAATAAATTTGCAGGATATAATGAATTCCATAGATGAAAGAGAAAAATTTTTGCGGGAGCATGGAGAAAAAGTTAAATCAATAACTCAATATAAAAGAGGCAATGAAGAAAGAGAAGTTTTTCATGTTAATGGTACGACTTTGAAAATAAATTATAGTGGAAGTTCAATTCCAATTTCTATTTATGGTGAAGAATCCAAGATTAAAAAAAATTCTGAATTGTATGAAAAATTAATTGGGCAAAAATTAATTCCTGCAGGAAAAATTCATAATTATTTTAAAGTTAAAATTATTGAATATTAAAATGACAAACGAACAAAGATATAAAACTGCAATTAATAATGCAATAAAAGAAGTTGGCGAAGATTACAATATAAAATATTCCATGTATTTTCATTCTGATCCGCTTCATAAAGGCGCGGTTGCAAATGCTTATGGCACAATTAATGTAAGAAGCGGTTACGCGACGAATTTGGAATATTCTTTTGAAATAGAAGATTCTGGTTTTAAGTTTTTTACTGTCGGGAAAATTCTTGGGATTGGAAATGATAACATTCCAAGTTTGAATAAAATTAAAGAATTAAATAAACATATTTCTATGAATCTGGGCTCGATTTTAGTTGAAAGGGAATTGGAAATTGATTTAATTCGAGAAGAAAAATTTAAAGGCAAAAGGAGATTAGCTTGAATATGACAAACGAACAAGATACAATTAATTTTAACGAAGAAAAATACCAAGAAGTTAGGGATTATCTTAATGGAAAAAAATATTTGAAACAAAAATCTTCTAAGGGTGGCGAGTTTTGGTTTTACAAGAAGAGTACAGATTCTGTTGTGTTGAATAGAAGAGGTTCTAATTCTGATTTAATTGGTCAAATGTCCTTTACGAATAATTTTCCAGAAAAAATTAAAAATGATTTAATACATTTAGTTCAGGATCCTATGACAAAAGCATTGAGGTCGCTAGTAACAGAATAAAATGACAAACACAACAGCAAGAATAAAAAAGGCAGGAAAGCATTTTGAAGTTCTTGTTAATCTTGAAGATGCAATGAAATTCCGTCGGGGCGAGAGCAGTTTTATTCAGGCAGAGACAGATGAAATTTTTCGTGATTTGAAAAAAGGCGACAAAGCACCTGAAACTGATTTGCTTGAAGCATTTGGAACTGATAATGTTAATGAAATTGTTAAAAAAATTGTCCGGGATGGTGAAGTTCAAACTACCCAAGATTTTCGTGATGAAGAACATGAGAAAAAAATAAAGCAGGTTGTTGAGTTTTTGTCGAGAAATGCAATTGACCCTCAGACAAAAAATCCAATTACTTCTGAAAGAATCAAGTCAGCATTGGAACAGGCGCATGTTAATATAAAAAATTCTCCAATTGAATCGCAGGTTAAGGACATTATGGATGCATTAACAAAAATTATTCCTATAAAACTTGATACTAAAAAAGTCAAAGTTATAATTCCGGCAATGCACACAGGCAAAGCATATGGGGTTGTTTCGCAACACAAAGTTTCAGAAAATTGGTTGAACGACGGAAGTTTGGAAATTGTTGTTGAAGTTCCTGCTGGAATGATAATGGATTTTTATGATAAATTGAATGGCGTGACACATGGAAGTGCGTTGACTGAGGAAATTAGGGAATAATGGCTCAGGAAAAACATTTAAATACTGGATTTTTGAATTTAATTAAGAAGAAATTGTATTTAGGAAGAATAAACAATAACAATTTTTATATAAAATGACAGATGAAACTAAACGACATGTTGTAATTCCTGGAGAGATTATTGTTTTAGGTGATGATTATTTGCCTGGAGATAACACAGAAAAACGTTCTAATGGAGAGATTATTTCTTTAAGATACGGGCTTGCTGAGGAAATGAATCATCTTGTTAAAGTGATTCCGCTCTCGGGACCTTATACTCCGCGACGGGGAAATGTTGTAATTGGAAAAGTTGAAATGGTTTTGGGAAATGGCTGGCTGTTTGATATTGGCGGAGCAGACAATGCATTTTTGTCAGTTTCTGAAGTTCCAAGATATGTTAATTCTAATGCAATGGAAGAAGTTTTCAAAATTGGAGATGTAGGAGTTATAAAAATCTGGGGAATTGGTGGAAGAGGAATTGATTTGAGTATAAAATCAAGAGGTTTGGGAAAAATAGAAGAAGGTATGGTTTTCAAAGTTAATCCAAACAGAGTTCCGAGAGTAATTGGAAAAGAAGGAAGCATGATAAAAATTATAAAAGATTATACAAATTGCAATATAACCGTCGGACAGAATGGTTATATTTGGGTTAGAGGAGATAAAGTAGACGACGAATTGCTTGCAAAATCTGCGATTAGTTTTGTTGTTGAAAATTCTTTTATAGAAGGTTTAACCGACGCTGTAGAGAAATGGTTTAAAGATAAGGGAATAAAATCTTCTGGTAAAAAAACAGATGTTCAGGATGAAGTAAATGCTGAAGTTGAGGATATGGAAAATGATAGGGAGGATAGAGAATGAGTGCAAGAAATTATAGATTAACAAATTCTGATGGAACATTAAACTCAAAAACTTATTGTGATTTTTACGAAATATTTAAGAAAAACGAAGAAAAAAATAGTATGAAAACAATAGAAGATAGGACTGCATACATTACAGTTTTTGACATAAACAATATGGCAGTTATTTTAGAAGAAGATTATATTAAAAACAAATTTTCTGAAAACAATTTAAGTATTATTGGTAATGAAAAAGATTTTAAAATTACTGAAAAAGAAATTAAATTGCATGGCTTTGAGTTAGAGAGAATTGTTAAAGATCCTATGGGAATAGCATTAACATCACGTTTAATAGAATAAAAATGACAAAAGGATATGTTAGAACAGACAAAAGAAAAAATGATGAACTTAGAAGTCCGATTTTGGCTAAAGTTGGTGTTGTGCCAAATGCCGACGGAAGTGCGCAGTTCCAGATTGGAAAAACAATTGCAATTGCTGCAGTTTATGGGCCAAAAAAAATGCATCCACAACATTCGCAGAATCCGGAAAAAGGAACTTTGAGATGCACTTACAACATGAATAGTTTTTCAGTTGAAGACAGAATTCGTCCTGGTCCAAGCAGAAGAAGCACTGAAATTTCAAAAATTACTGAATGGGCTCTTGAGCCGGTTGTAATGCTAAATAAATGGAAAAATCAGGTTGTTGATGTTCATATAAATATTATTCAGGCAGATGCAGGAACGCGGTGTGCAGGAATTAATGCTGCTGCTATGGCTTTGGCTCACGCAGGAATTCCAATGAAAGATATTGTTTCATCAATCAGCGTCGGTAAAATTGACAAAACACTTGTTTTGGATTTAGACAAATATGAAGATTCAATTTTTGAAGACGGCGAGGGTTCAACAGACATTCCAGTTACAATGACTCCTTCAGGCGAAATTACGCATTTGCAATTGGATGGCAGAATTAATAAAGAACAATTAAAAGAAGTTCTTGAAATGGCGCAGAAATCATGCAAAGAAATTTATGAAATTCAGAAAAAAGCATTGAAAGATGCAATTGATTTGGGGGGGAAGAATTAAGATGGATGAAAAAAGTAATTATATAAAAATAATAAGAAAAGATATTGGTCATAAATTGAATAATTTGGGAATCAGAGATTCTCGTAGTTTGCTTTGCAAACTCTCCTACCCCATTGCAGGAAATTTATCCAGAAATATACAAGAGAAATTAGAAGAAAAATTAGGAAAAGAAAATTATGATGGTGGAAAAGCAACACAAGTTTCTGCAAATATAAACAGTTTTGTAACATATCCTCTGGTAGCATTTAATTTTTTGAATGTGAATGTTCCATCTGGGCACAATAATCTTGTTTCTGCAGGTTTAGGACTTCTTTATGGTCTTCTTGAAGGAGCTCTTAGGGTAACAGGGTATCCAAATGCTTCTGTTGTTGGTAAAGCGGTTTCCTTGCCTTTTGATTTATTTACTTCTGCTAAAAATTATTTGAGCTCTGTTAATCAAAGGGCAAAAGTAGAATATGAAACAATGATTCCAAAAATAAATGACCATTTAGGAGAACAAAAATGAGTGCTGAAGGAATTGAAATGACTGCTGATATAAATGCTGAGAGAATTAAAAAATATTTGAAAGAAGGAAAAAGATTTGATGGACGAGGTTCTGAGCAATTCAGAGATTTAATTATTGAAAAAGATATTTCAAAAAAAGCAGAAGGTTCTGTTCGGGTAAAACTCGGAAAAACAGAAGTTCTCGTCGGTGTTAAGCTTGGAATTGGTGAGCCATATCCGGATTCACGGAACAAAGGAAATCTCATGGTTACTGCTGAACTTTTGCCTTTGAGTTCACCAAGAATTGAATTGGGAAAACCAGGATTTGATTCTGTTGAACTTGGAAGAGTTATTGACAGAGGAATTCGTGAAAGCAAGGTTATTGAGCTGGAAAAACTTTGCATAAAAGAAGGTGAAAAAGTCTGGACAGTTTTCATAGATATTTATACAATTAATGATGACGGAAATCTTCTGGATGCTGCTGGAATCGGGGCTTTGGCTGCTTTGAAAATTGCGAAAATTCCAAAGTATAATGAAAAAGAGGATAAAGTTATTTATGAAGAACACGGCAAAAATATTCCATTGAATAAAGTTAATCCAATTGCAATTACAGTTCATAAAATTGGAAAGAGTTTAATTGTTGATCCAACAAGAGAAGAAGAAGACATTTCAGAAACACGATTGACTATTGGGATTTCTGACGGAATTATTTCTTCAATGCAAAAAGGAAATTCAGTTCCAATAAAAAATGAGGAAATTATGAAAGCCATTGATATTGCAAGTAATGCATGGAAAGATATATTTAAAAAATTAGAAGGACAATTATAAAAATGACAGCAAAACAAATCCCGGATTTTACAAAATATGAACGTGCAAGAATAATTGGTGCGAGGGCTTTGCAGTTGGCAATGAATGCGCCGTTGATGATAAAAATGTCAGAAGAAGATTTGGAAAAAGTGAATTATGATGTTTTGAAAATTGCAGAAGTTGAACTTGATTCAGGTGTTTTGCCTATTTCTGTAAATAAACCATTTCCTAAAAGAAAAGAAGGTGCCTTGAAAAGGGCTCCTGCAGCAAAAGTCAGCGACGAGAAAAAGGAAAAAGTTGAAGAGCAGGAAGAAGAGGAAGTTGAAGAAGAAGGCGAGATAATGCAACTTGCAAAACCAGAAGACGAGCAGGAAGAAACAGAGGAAAGTGATGAAAGAGAAGTTTAATTCTGAACGCAATAATCCTTAAAAAGAATTTTTGTTTATTTGATTTATGAATTCGCGGATAATAAAAAATACTTTAATTTGTTTTTCTAAATTGTGCCATGACAGAGGAGAAAAGCCTTATTTCTATGGAAGAGAAAATCAAAAGATAATTAATTTCTTTGAAAGAAAATTTGAGAATTATCCTGAAATTTTTACTCATGATTTAGATATTATTGAAAATGAATTAGATAACGCGAATTACTCTGGTTTTATTGGTTCTTTGGGAGTTGATTATCATCCAAGTTTTCCTCCAAAAAATTTGCATAAATATTATAACAAGGTGGAAAACAAAGAAGTTTTTGATAAAATTGCCTTGGATTTCTATAATGAATTGGGCTGCAACCTTGATGGAAAATTAGGTGAGCGGACAAAAATTTCAAGGGAAAAATAATTTCATAATATCAATTTCCGCAAACAACAATTCTTAAAAACTCTGGGATTTTTGGTAAAATATGGTTGTGATAAAGGAGGTAAGTGCTAAAGCGATTTCTGATTCGCGGAATGAAAAAACTATTTTTATTGAAGTTAAAACTACCTCAGGAAATAAATTTTCTGCGTCGTCGCCGTCGGGAAAATCAACAGGAAAATATGAAGTTAAAATTTACAAAAGAAATCTTGAAGGAGATATAAAAAAAATAAAAGAATTCAAAGAATATTTCTCAGATGACATAATTGAAAAATTTGATGACCTGAAAAGGATTGAAGATATTTTAGACGGGCATGTTGGTGCGAACACAGTTTTTGCATTTGAGTCAGCTGTTTTGAAAGCGCTTGCTGATGAACAAAAAAAAGAGGTTTGGGAAATTATAAATTCTTCTGTACGAAATGAAAAAAAATTTCCGCGTTTAATTGGAAATTGTGTTGGCGGAGGGAAACATTCTGAGGTTAAGAAAAAACCAGATTTTCAGGAATTTGAATTAATTCCTGCTGGAAAAAGTGTTAAGGAAAATTATGAAATAAATATCAAGGCAAAAGAAAAAATTAAAATTTCTCTTGAAGAAAAAGACAAGAATTTCTCTGGAAAGAAAAATGATGAAAATGCGTGGGTAACTTCTTTAAATGAAAAAGAAGTTTTTGATGTCATGAATGAAACAGGAATTCCAATGGGTGTTGATGTTGCTGCTTCGGGTTTTTACAAAAGAAAAAAATATTCTTATGACAATCCAATGTTGAAACGGGATGTTGAAGAACAGTTTGGCTATATTTCAAATTTGATTAAAAATTATAATTTATTTTATGTTGAAGATCCGTTTGAAGAAAATGATTTTGAAAGTTCTGCAAAGCTTTTGAAAAAATTTCCAGATAGTTTAATTGTCGGTGATGACTTAATTGCAACAAATTCAAAAAGATTACAAAAAGCAATTGAAATGAAAGCAGTGAATGCAATCATTGTCAAGCCGAATCAGTGCGGTTCTTTGCTTGAAGTTAAAAGAGTTTGCGATTTAGCAAGGGAAAATAATATTAAATTAGTTTTTTCGCATCGGAGCGGTGAAACAGATGAAACAATCTTAGCAGATTTAGCTTTTGGATTTGGTGCTGATTTTTTTAAGTCAGGCACAGAAGGGGATGTTCGGGTTAAGAAAATTGAGAGGTTGATTGAAATAGAAAAGAGTTTGAAAAAATAATTTTTGAATATAATTTCCTGTTTATTTTATGAAAAAAGGGTGTGGAAAAAAACCAAATAATAAATTTAAACCTAATAGAAATAAAAGTATTTTAATTTTTATTCTTTTGATTATTGGAACATTGAGAATATCTTTTTTTTAATTCTTTTTCTGCTTTTTCATAAAGAGCAGTTTCTTTTTTATCTATTTTAAAAATTTGCTTTCCATTTTTATCAAGACCACTTGTTCACGTCACCATTACCCTTTTTTTTCTAGGTAAAATTTATTTATAAGAATTACTGTAATTAAATCTCATCATACATTGTAACGTTAAAGGGAGTTATTTTTACTGTAATTTATCATAACTTTAAAGTGGTGAAAACAAAAGATTTAAAAGGCAAATCTAACCCATAAAGATATCCAATAAGATTAAAATGACTTTAGAAAATCAATTAAAAGAAATTAGAAGAGGAACTGTAGATATCCTTACTGAAGAAGATTTAGTTAGTAAACTAAATGAGAACAGGCCTCTTAACGTGAAATTTGGCGTTGATCCGACTGCCCCAGATATCCATCTTGGCCATACAGTTCCTTTACAAAAATTAAAACAATTTCAGGATTTTGGGCACAACATCCAATTAGTTATTGGTGATTATACCGCAATGATTGGAGATCCCAGCGGAAGAAGTGAGACAAGACCTACCTTGACTAGAGAAAAAATTAGTGAAAATATGAAAACATATGAAACTCAAGTGTTTAAGATATTGGATCCTGAAAAAACAGAATTACTTTATAATAGCGAATGGTTAAGTCAATTTTCTGGAGAGGATATGATTAGACTTGGTTCTAGATATACCGTGCAGCAACTTTTACAAAGAAGAGATTTTAATGATAGAATACAAAAAAACAAACCTCTCTCTGTTACCGAATTATTGTATCCTCTTCTTGTGGGATACGATTCTGCACATCTAAAAAGTGATATAGAGATTGGGGGAACAGATCAGTTGTTTAACTTTATGGCAAGTAGAGAAATTCAGAAGGCATATGGGGAAGAGCCAGAAGTAGTTATAACGCTTCCGATGTTGGAGGGACTTGATGGTGTTAGAAAAATGAGCAAGAGTCTCGGAAATGCAGTCGGAGTAACAGAACATCCGGAAAATATGTATGGAAAAATAATGTCTATTCCAGATGATTTAATGTGGAGATATTATGAATTATTATCTAATAAATCAATCGAAGAAATAGAAGAAATGAAATCTTCTGGGAAGAATCCTATGCAATATAAAATGACTTTGGCTTCAGAAATTGTTTCAAGATATCATGGGGAAAGTGCAGCTGTAGACTCTGAGAAGTATTTTAATCAAGTTCATAGGAGAAGAAATCTGCCAGAAAATTTAGAACAAATGTCGATAAATTATCAATCTGAATCTGGTATTATTCCTCTTTTAAGAAAAAGTGGCAAGGCAAATACTAACGGCGAAGCAAGAAGACTAATTCATGGTGGGGGAGTTAAAATAGATGGAGAAAGAATTGATGATTCTTATTATCAAATTGAACCAAAAGACGGACAAGTTTTGCAGATAGGAAAAAATTTTTATAGAGAACTAAGATTTGCAAAAGACAAAAACTTATAAGGAATGACTCTTTTATTTTTTTATGGAACCTGGAGAAAGATTTAATCTGATTAAAAAGAACACAGAAGAAATTCTTGGAGAAGAAGAGTTAAAAGAGACATTAAAGAACGATGAACTCATAAAACATTATATCGGATTTGAGATTTCTGGAAAAATACACTTAGGAACAGGACTTATGTGCATGTCAAAGGTCAAGGATTTTATGGATGCTGGAATAAATTGTTCAGTTTTTTTAGCGGATTGGCATACTTGGATAAATGACAAACTTGGAGGAAATTTAGACACAATAAAAAAAGTTGCAGTGGGTTATTTTAAAGAGGGAATGAAAGCAAGTCTAAAATGTGTCGGCGGAAATCCGGAAAAATTAAAGTTCATACTTGGAAGTGAATTATACCATAATAATGACTTATATTGGTTAGACTTAATTGAGATTAGTAAATATACTTCATTATCAAGGATGATGAGGAGTATAACTATCACAGGTAGAAAAGAAGGCGGTTCAGTGGATTTTGCTAAATTAATTTACCCTCCTATGCAAGTGGCAGATATTTTTATACAAAATGTAAATATGCCTCACGCAGGAATTGACCAACGTAAAGCCCAAGTTATTGCAAGGGATGTTGCAATGAAATTATCTTTTAACCCCTTAAAGAATTCCAAGGATGAACAAATAAAACCTATGGCGGTTCATCATAGTTTGATAATGGGATTAGGAAAACCCCAAAAATGGCCAATTAAAAAAGAAGAATTCAAAGACATGTTATCTGAATTGAAGATGAGCAAATCAAAACCAGACACTTGCATATTTATCCATGATTCTGAAGATGAAATAAAAAGAAAAATAAATAAAGCCTTCTGCATGGAAAAAGAAACAGAATATAATCCTTTATTGGATTGGGCAAAAAAATTAATTTTTCCTATCAAAGGTGAACTGAAAATTAATCGTCAGGAAAAATTTGGGGGGAATGTTGAGTATAAAACTTATGCTAATTTGGAAAAAGATTTTGGTAATGGAAATATTCACCCTATAGACTTAAAAAATGCTGTTGCAGAAAGTTTAATAGATATTTTAAAACCTGCAAGAGAACACTTTTCTAAAGGCAACACTAAAAAAATGCTTGAAGAACTTGAAGAATTGATTAAGTAATCTTATAAATGATTAATTCTTTTCAATTAGCATGGCTGAAAAAGAGAAAATAATAAAATTTGATAAAGAGTACTATAATTCTTTAATGAAAGAATATGGTTATGATCCGTTAGAATTTGAAAGAATTAATTTCTCATTGGGAAAATTTTCAAAAGAAGATTTACAGAGAAAATGGTTATGCCATCAGGGATGTGATAAGTTTGCAAGGAATCTCAATAAAAAGAAATCCATCGTAACTACAGGTTTAGGATTGACAGGGGTACCTCACATCGGAACATTATCTCAGATATTGAGAGCAGTATCCATGCAGAAAGCAGGCATCCCTGTCCAGATGGTCTTAGGAGATTTAGATGCTTATAATCATAAATCAAAACCTCTTAAAGACGCATTAAAATTGTCTAAAAAATATAAAAAATTTATTTTAAAGTTGGGGTTTAATCCAAACTCTCCCTCAATACTCCGTTCGCAATATGACGAATTAAATGTTTTAAGAACTTCTTATTTGATAGGGCATTTTATGGATGAAGAGATGTTTAGCCAAACAGATGAGGATTTACATAATTTTTATTCCAAAAGAGGTAAGATAGACAAAGAGATGACTTACCGCAGAAAATTATCCTTAAACCTAATGATAGCGGATTTTATAGATTTGTATTTAAAACAAGGATTTAATAATGTTTTAGTTATGTTGGGAGTAGACGAACATAAATATGTTAGATTTGGAAAAGAAACAATTAGGAGAATCACGTTGAGCAAACAATTTAAAAAATTTAGAATAAATCTTTCTGCGTTATATTCTCCAATAATCAAAGGATTTTATAATTATCCCAAGATGTCAAAGAGTTTTCCTGACTCTGGGATAACTGTCGACATGAAAAAAAGCGAGATAAAGAAAAGAATCATGAATGGAGAAGGAGATTATGATAAGCCTGAAAATAATGTAGTATATCAGATGATGGTTTCTGCAAGTTATTATACTCCAAAAGAACTTGAAGAGAGGTATAATTGGTGTTTGAACAGAACAAAAAAATGGCAAAGGGCAAAAGAGGATTATGTCGAAATGTTATTTAACATTTGCTCTTTATGGAAATAAATTACAAATATAAAAGATGAAAAAGCTTACAATAAAAAATGCAAGAAAATTAGCTGAAAAGTGTTTATTAAAAAATAGAGAAATTGATCCTTATCATTTTATTCATACCTTGAAAGTTGTTCAGGCTGTAAAGATTATAAGTAAAAATAAGAAATTAGATGAGGAAACTTTAGAAATCTGTGCATGGTTGCATGATATTGGTTATTCTATGGGAAATCTGCCAAATAGAGATCCTAACCACGCCGAAAATTCAATAAGGATATTAATCGATAATGGCTTTGAAGTGACAGATAAGATTAAAGATTGTATTTTAAATCATGGGAGCAATAGAAATCCAAAAACCAAAGAGGGTAAAATTCTACAAATAGCAGTTAAATTTAACATCATCGACAAAGACTTTCTGGATTATCTAATCAATGGAAAATCTAAAGATAATAAAATAGAATTTTTAAAGTACCGAGCAGACTCGGCGATTAAAATGTTAAAAAAACTAAAGTCCCTTAAGTTTTAACTCTTAGATATTTTTATAAGTGAGTATATCAATTAGATATTATGACAAAAATTACTGACAATAATATAATTCAAGAAATTTTATATCGATTAAATGTGGGGGCAGAAATAGAGATTAGTCTTTTGAAAAAAGTTTTTGATTCTTTCTTCTTAAATAATAAATCCAAAACTAACGATGTCCAAATGGGGGCTATTCTTACAGGTATAATGGCACGTGGTCCGAAAAAAGAAGAGATAGAAGCACTACTGAACTCTGTATTCAAATTAGATAATTTTAATCCTAAAAGAAGAAAGAAAATAAAATTACCCAAGGGAAGTATTTTAGTTGGAGCTATAGGCAGTGGAAAAAAAGGGGTAAAAACAATGAATATTTCAACCCCCACTTTGCTCACTGCAGCAAGTCTTGGCGCATATACTGCAAAAGCTGTTTCTCATTCAACAAGTTCGTTAACTGGTTCTGCTGATTTTTTAGAAATAGTAGGCTGTAAATTGAACATTCCATTGGAAGAAATGGAAAAAATAATCTTAAAAACAAAATTTGGAGCATTTAAAATCGAGGGATTATTACCAAATTTCGATTATCTCTACGGAAAAAAATTTCTTGCTCCTCATGCTCTTTCCTTTGGATTGGCTGCTTTAGCAAGTCCAATAAAATATGACAATTTCTTGTATGGTTTGGCTCACCCAGATGTAGAATTGTCTATAGAGGTTTTAAAATATTTTGGGGTAAGGAATGCAATGGTTGCATCTTCCACTCATGATGGAATACACTATCTAGATGAAATGGGAGTTTATGGCAAAACAAAGATTATCGGGATCCAAAAAGGAAATATTGGGAAATTAAAAATTTTTAATCCTACAGACGATCTTAAGCTTCCAAAGTATAGTCCTAAAGATATTTGTGAGGGAAAAGACGTTAAGGAGAATATTAAATTATCTATTGATGTTTTAAGAGGAAAAGGAGATAAAGCAAGAGAAGATATTGTCGCAATAAATGCGGGAACAGTTCTATATTTGGCAAATATGGCGACGGGGTTAGAAGAGGGATATAATTTAGCAAAGAAAGCTCTTGGAGAAGGGTTGCCTTATAAAAAATTAGTTGAATTTATCAAAGCAACTGGAGGAAATATCAGTAAATTAAAGGAGTTTGAATAAAATGAAGATAATTGTTTCTTTTCTGACAACAAATTTTTCCGGATTAAAAGAATTTTGGAATAAAAATAATTCAAAACGAAAAGAAAGTAGATTTAAAGGAACTGATAAAATTTTTGATGTAAATCTTGGGGGAAAAATGGTTATAATGGATTGGGATAAAAAGAAAATAATTAAACAGAGAAATATAAAAACTCCTGCTGGATTTGATATGGAGAAGGATAAAATTTATGTTTGTACATCCGGAAACAAAATCTCTATTTTAGATTTAAATCTTAAAACTAAATACTCAATATCTAATCAATATTTAAACGATTTGCATTCTCTAAACTTAATCAAGAATAAAATAATTGTCGCATCCACAGGTCTTGATTGCATTTTAATATTGGATAAAAAAGGAAATCTAAATTGGTCGTGGTTTGCTACAGAAAATGGATATGATAAAGATTCTAAGGGAAGATTAAGGTTAATTGATAGAAATACGAACCATAGGAATATTCAATATCCAACCTTACAACAGACGACTCATTTAAATTCCGCAATTTATATTGGTAAAACAAAATACTTCAATGATACAATTTACTGCTCACTTTTTCATCAAGGGAAAATAATCGCAATAGATAAAAATTCACTAAATCACAAGGTAATTCTAAAAGATCTTAAGCATCCCCACTCGATTTACTTTGTGAAAAATAAAATTATTATCTCAGATACGGAAAATAAATCCGCTCTTATAACGGATAAAAACTTGAGAAATATTAAACGAATAAAAATAAAAGATATCGGATGGGTCCAAGATGCTAATTTTTTGAGAAATGGAAACATTATAATCTCTGATCCAGATAATAACAGGATTGTTGAATTTAATTTAAGAACTAAAAAAATAGATAATGAGATGTTTTTTAATAAAGAATGGAGGATTTATCAAGCGAAGGAATTAGGATGAAATATATTAAAATTCAGAATAACGGAAAACCGAAGTATTTAGATAAAAAAGAACCTTCGCTAAGAAAAGGTTGGGCTAAAATAAAAGTTGCATCCTGCGGATTGTGCGGGAGCGATATAACAAAAATAATCTCTGACAAAGAAGCAAGACTTTTTATTAATAAAAATATCTGGGGTCATGAATTCTCGGGGGTAATAGACGGGATTGAAACCAATAGGAATTTTAAAAAGGGGGAGAGAGTTGTTATACAACCATTAATCTTTGAGAAAAGCAAGGAGATAACTAAAGCGAAATCGTTAGGTAAAGAATATGGTGGAGGTTTTTCTGAATATGTTTTAGTTCCCATAAACAATCTAGTTAAAATCCCTTCCAATGTTTCTTTTGAATTATCGTGTTTGACTGAACCTATTGCTGTTTGCATTCATGCTAAAAATTTAGTGAAAGTAAAAAAGGATTCCAAAATTTTAGTTATTGGTGATGGAGCAATCGGCATTTTACTGGCTTTAGTGCTAAAAGTTATATGTGAAGAAAGCTACATAAAAGGAAAAAATAAAAAGAATCTAGAAATTGCCAATCAATTAGGAATAAAAATATTTAATAATCAAGATACTAATTATGAGTTTGTTTTTGAAACTGTCGGCAGAAAACAAGATTCTACTTTATCTGAGGCGATAAAATTTATCGCACCCAAAGGAAAAATAATAGTGTTAGGAGTATTCAATAAAAATTATATTAATAAATTAAATCTAAGAAATCTATTTTTTAAAGAAGCGTCTATTACTGGCTCAAACTGCTATAATGGTATGGATGATTTTAAAGAAGCACTGAAATTTGTAAAGAAAAATAAAAACAAATTAAGTAAGATTATAACTCACAAATTTGAGTTAAGGGATTTTAATAAAGCTTTAACTATTATAAAAAACAAGAAAAATGAAGCTGTCATAAAAATGCTTTTCGTAAATGAAAGTAAATGATGCAATCAGATTTTATTTAACTTAATCAAGTCCAACCACTTATTAACTCCTAATTCTAATTGAGGTATAGCAATTTCGGCAGGTGTCTTTTTGTCTAAAGACATATGTTTTCTATTGAAATTATAATTTATCTCTAATCCTTTCATTATGGCATGTGCACTTTCTATGCAACCGTGAAAACCGCGCATTACTTTTGTTCTTTCTCTAATTGTGTTATGCAATCTTTCAATAGGATAATTAAAACCTCTTTCGTCGGCAATTACAACATTGTGAATTATCTTGCTCTTAGTTTTTGAAGAGGCATGATAAGGAGATTGTAAACTGAAAACTTTTCTTAACACTCTTGGATAACCTCTTAGCCCATCAGTAGTTACCATCTTGACCTGTTCACCTGTCTTGAATTTTGCCTTTTTCATAACCTTAATTAAATTTTCATTAGTTCTACTTTTCATATATTCTCCCATAACCATAAACTTAGTCTTTACATCAAAGGTATCTACAAACCAGTTTTGTTCTTTTGCCTTTCTGATATTTGCTTTTTCTTCTGTAATATTCCATTTCATCGCTTTGCATTTCCTTTCCACACTTTATTGGAATATTATCAATCAATGTTCCAACCATTTTAGCATATTTAACAATCCAACGATAAATTGACATGTGGCTTGAATTATGAGGATAAAATGCCTGAAAGTGTTCCTGCACTTTTCTTAATGAAACGCCTTTGTAATATAAATCAATCCCAGCAGTAATTTTATTTGGATGGTTTCTCATTCTGTAAAATCCATCATCTATAACAAACCTAAAATTACATTCTTTGCATCGGTATCTTTGTATCTTGCCTCTGTTATTGGTTTTTCTTTTTCCATCTCTCTTAATTTGATTAGAATTGCATTTAGGACAGGTTACATTTTTATACTTCTGTTCAATTATATCTTTGGATTTCATTTTGGTTGGTAGCCGATTTGGAATCTAGGGGGCTTTATGCCCCCTTTATGTTTACTTAACTAATTACTAATCATATAAGTAGGTTAAACTATATAAATGTTTCGTTAGTTAATTATTAACTATATAGTTATTACTCTAAAAAGTAAGTTTTATAAAGAACAGATTTCTATATTTAGTTATGGCAGAAATAAAGATAGAAGTTAAAGGTTACAAGTGCGAAAGATGTGGACATAAATGGATACCAAGAAAAAAAGAATATCCTGTTTTGTGCCCAAATTGTAAATCTGCTTATTGGGATAAACCAGCGAGAAAAAAGAAATAATTTTTTTGAGTCCAATAACTCCCGCTTATGTTACAATGTAATCTCATCACAATCTTTAAAAACCGTTTTTCTATAAATTTAACATGACAAATGTAATTGATGAGATTAAGGAAAATGTTAAAGAAGGAGCAGAAGCAATTGAAGAACTTTCAGGCAAGGATTTAGAAAAAAAAGCTGAAAAAGAATCTGATGATTCAAGTAAAGAAGCAAAATCAATTGAGGAAAAAAAGAAAGCTTTGTTTGAGAAGGCAGCGAAGTTAAAGGAAAAACTTTCTGTGGAAAGTCCGACAACAAAGGATTTGAAAGAGCAGGTTAAAATAAAAAAGCGGACTGACATGTTAATTCCCCTTGAGGATTATGTTAAATCAGGAATTTATTTGGGGACAAAAGTTGTGACGCCTGATATGAGAAAATATGTTTACAGAAGAAGAGCTGACGGGCTTGCGATTTTTAATACTGATATTATTGACGAGAAACTTAAAGAAGGAATTGAATATTTATCAAAGTTTAATCCTGAAAATGTGATTTTAGTTTGCAAGAGACAGGCAGGATGGAAGGCTGCTGAAAAATTTTCTGAACTTACCAGCATAAGAGTTTTTACAAAAAAATATCCTGCAGGTATTTTAACAAATACTAACTTGCCGGACTTTTTTGAAAATGAACTGACAGTTGTTATGGACCAATGGATTGATAAGAATGCATTGAATGATACTTTGCGGGTTGGGAAGAAAGTTTTAATGGTTTGTGATACAAATAATTTTTCAAAAGGTGCAAATCAAATTATTATTGGAAACAATAAAAGTCCAAAAAGTTTGGGTGTGATTTTTTATCTTTTAACAAGAGGTTATCTGAAAGCCCGAGGACAAGATACTGCAAAAGTTCCTGATTTGGAATGGTGGACAGGTGAATTAGATGAGAAAGACAAAGGTGCGAGCAAGGGTGTTTAATTTTGAAAATGTTTAATGAAAATCTAGCTGAAAAATTAATTGGTCGCGAAGTTACAATTCTTCATAAGAGTTCATTCAAAGATTCTTTTGACGAATTTTTTGGATTGGTTAAAGATGTTGAACCTCGCGTTGTTTCTTTAGAATATTTTAATATTCCTTATCAAAAAAATTGCACAGGAGGATTTTTATTTGGAGGAATGAGTCAGGCAGTTTATCAGATTAAAAATTCTCAAGGAAAGGTTGTTTACCAAAATGATTCAGTTCCAAAAGAATATTCTGATGGAAAATTTGTTTCTCAAGAATCTTCTAGAGAAAAAATTCGTGACAAAGGAATTTTCTTCAATTAATTTTATAACTCCTAATTTCCTTAAACTTTTATGAAGAAAAAAGTAAAAAAAGATTTTAATATAATTTTTGGGACAATCATTTTCGTTTTATTAATTGGTTCGGCGTTTGCAATTGATTGGATTTTTGGAGTCGGCTTTGTCGTAGGATTTTTTCTTTCTGTTTGGAATAAAGTTTTAGAAAAGAATTTTTTAATTCCGGTTTTTATTTTCATTGGAGCTTTGATAATTCGTTATGCACTTTTTGCTTTACTTCCAAATGTTTTGAATGCACAGGATTATTTTAGTTTGGGAATTTCTTTAGTTTTGTTTCTGTTGATTT
>CAYXDU010000003.1:0-17776 GCA_964463895.1 Candidatus Woesearchaeota archaeon
AATAGCGAGGGCGGGATTTGAACCACGCGACCTCCGGGTTTCCTCGCAAAAATAATCTGCGTATGGGCCCGACGAGCACTCCAGACTGCTCCACCTCGCTATATAAAATTTACATTTCAAGTGCTTTTAAAATTAACGCCCGAACCAAGATTCGAACTTGGGCATCCAAAGGATCACGATTTCCAATCGTGTGCGTTAACCACTCCGCCATTCGGGCTTTAGTACGGATGAACGCCAAAATCTCGAAGAGATGTTTTGAGCGCCATTCGGGCATAAAAAATTCAATAAAGAAACCTTATTAAATTATATGATTTTATTATTTAGGAAGAGGTTGAAATGGACAAAAAGCAACGGCATAAAAATATTTATCTCCTCGGAGGTTCAAGTTTTTTCAACGACGTCGGAAGCGAGATGATTACTCCGATACTTCCTTTTTACATAATTGCTTTGGGCGGAACAGGAATTGCTATCGGAGCATTGAGTGGTTTAAGAGAAGGACTTTCAAGTTTGTTTAAAATTTTTGGCGGATGGCTTTCTGATGCAAAAGGCAAAAGAAAAATTTTTGTTTTTTTAGGTTATTTATTTTCAGCGATTTCAAAATTTCTTCTTTTTCTTGCAAATTCATGGCAGGCAATTCTTGCATTTGTTTCACTTGAAAGATTTGGAAAATTAAGAGACCCGCCGCGTGATGCAATAATTGCAGAATCAACACACCATCGCGGAAAGTGGTTTGGAATTCATCAGATGATGGACAGTTCAGGCGGCATTGTCGGAGCGATTTTGGTTTTAATTTTATTCTGGAAATTAAATATGAATTTTAAAACAATAATCTTAATTGCAGCATTGATTACTGCAGTTTCTTTAATCCCTTTAATTTTTTTAAAAGAAAAAAAGATAAAAGCAACAAAAAGAAGTTTGCTAAAAGGAATAAAAAGATTAAACAAGAAATTAAAGTATTTTATTTTTGTTGTTTCAGTTTTTACCCTCGGCAATTTCGGGCTTTATATGTTTATGCTGCTTTTGGCAAAACAAATCACAAACAGCATAGTTATTCCAATTGCACTTTACATACTTTTTAATTTGTGCTATGCAATTTTTGTAATTCCCTTCGGAAAATGGTCTGATAAAATCGGAAGAAAAAAAGTTTTGATTATTGGTTATGTTTTGTTTTTTGGAATAGCGTTATTTTTATTGTCCTGTAAAAGTTTAATTAGTTTGATAATTTTATTTGCTGTTTATGGTTTGGTTTATGCAATAACTTATTCAAATTCAAAAGCACTTGCATCAGATTTATCAGGAGATATGAAAGGAACTGCAATGGGTTTATTCCATTCTGTTATTGGAGTTGTTAACATTCCCGCCGGAATCATAGCCGGAATTCTTTGGGACATAAGCATGAAAACAATGTTCTTGTATATTTCAGCAGCCGCATTGGTTTCTATAATTCTTTTGCTTTTCGTAAAAGAAGACAGCGAATATAAGAAATTTTAATACAGCAATCCTTAAAAACACTCTTTATTTTTCCTCCTTATGACAGAGTTAATCTTGGGAATAGATGATGCAGGCAGAGGTCCTGTGATTGGACCAATGGTTCTTGCAGGTTGTTTGATTACAAAAACTTCTGAAAGAGAATTAAAAAAACTTGGTGTAAAAGATTCAAAACAGCTCACTCCAAGAAGAAGAGAAATGTTTGCAGAAAAAATCCGAAAAATTGCAGAAACATTTGAAGTTGTTTTGTCAAAACCAATTGAAATCGATGACAACTTTAACAACGGCTCAAACTTAAACAAACTTGAAGCAAAAAAAACAGCAGAAATAATAAATAAAATAAACAAAGGTTATGGAAAAATAAAAGTCATTGTAGATTGTCCTTCTACAGGAATTCTAAAATGGACTGATTATCTAAAAACAAAAATTGAAAACTTATCAAATCTTGAAGTCTCATGCGAACACAAGGCAGATAAAAACCATATCGCTGTATCTGCTGCTTCAATTCTTGCAAAATCCACAAGAGAAAAAGAAATGAATAAATTAAAAGAAAAATACGGCGAACAAATCGGTTCCGGCTACACTTCTGACCCTTCAACAATTCGCTTTCTTGAAAAACACGCAATCAAACATGAAAATGCAGGCATTTTCAGAAAAACATGGGAAACCTGGAAAAAAGCATTTGAAAAATTAGGACAGAGAAAGTTAGTTTAATATGCTTTATCATGATGAACAAAATCTTCAAAGAGAATTAAATTATTTTTAATTTGAAACGTCAAAACAAAACTCCCAACATGAACTCTTTTTAAATTGTTCAAAGGTTTTTTTAAATTTTTAAAATGATTAATTGATTCTTCATCCAAATTAATTATTTGATTAATTTTTTTACTTAAAGATTCTGCAAGTTTTTTATCTTTTTTAGCGAGTTTATTTATTGATTCACTTAATTTCTTAGAAAAAGAAAATTCAAAAGGCATTATAATCCCAACAATTTATTTAATTGATTTAAACTCATTTTTTCATGAGAACCATTTGTAATCTCAATTAATTCTTTTTTATATTTAGAATTAAAATCCCTATTATCATCAATCCCTATTTCAGAAATTTCTCTTACTTTTCTCATTCTTTCTAATTCAAGCAAATCTTTCAATTGTTCTATAAAAGCCCTCCTAGCTACTTCAGACCAATTTATCATTTTTGAACTATCCATTGCTTTTTTCAAATCTTCTGGAACTGCTAAGGTAATTGTTGGCATAAAAACATAATGCACATATCTTATTTAAATGTTGTGTAAGTTAATTGTAATGTGGTAATAGTAACAAATAGTAATATTTAAATACTTTAGAATTCTGTATATTTTATGAAAGATATCAATGTCGGAATTGTTACAGACACACATTCAAATGGATATGATACAAAAATAGTTGAAGCTTTAAAAAAACATAATCTTGAAGCTATTACTTATTTAGGAGACACTCCAAGTAACATGAATGCACATCCTCAAGAACATTTTAATGAAATTGCAAAAGCACTACAAAATTTTGATGAAATTGGAGTGCCTATTTTCTGGATACCTGGAAATTATGAAGATTTCCAAGCATACAAAGTAGCTTTTCAAGAATTAGATGATAAATTGAATTGGGTTTATGATTGTTCTGAAAATAATTCCGTTGAATTTGAAGGACACAATTTTGTATTTGTCCCTGGCGCAAAAAAATATACAAGAGGTTTTCATGTTAATAATCAAATTAAAACTGGGAATTATAAAACTCAAGAAGGCATACTAATATACAATTTTAATCCAAATGATTTAAAGCAAATTGTACAAAACCCTGACAAAACAATTGTTTTTGCGCATAACCCCTGCAAAATTGAAGGAGATAATTCAATTGATTTGGCAGTTCATGCAAATTACCCCGGAGAACCCCAACCAGTTGTTGGACCATATGCACACCAATTAATAAAATCAAAACAAGCAACACCCATTAAAAGCCACGAAGGAAATGAAGATTTAACTAAAATCTTAAAAGAAATTGGAATTCAAAAGTTTTTTTCAGGAGACATTCACGAAGCTGCTTCAATTGTTGATATAAATGGAAATCCAATTAAAGAAGGACAATATTCAAAACAATTATTTGCAAATCCTGGTCCTGCAAAAGAAGGAGATTATGGAATTGTAAATTTAAAAAATGATGGAACTGCTTCAATGACAAGATATAATATTACAGGAAATAAAAGAAATTATTTATCCGAATTACTTAATTAAACCCACACACGAATCTTTAAAAATAATCTTTAATTATCTCTTCAATGGCTCACATAAAAAGATTGGTGATGCACGGTTTCAAAAGTTTTGCAAAAAAAACAGAAATGCCTTTTACACCGGAAATTAATGTTGTCCTCGGACCAAATGGTTCTGGAAAATCAAATGTAACTGATGCTTTGTGTTTTGTTCTCGGGCGTTTAAGTGCAAAATCAATGCGTGCTGCAAAATCAAAAAACCTGATTTTCATGGGAACAAAAATCGCAGGCCCGGCAAAAGAAGCAATTGTCGAACTCGTATTTGATAATGAAGACAAAACATTTGCAATAAACAAAAAAGAAATCTCTATAAAAAGAATTGTGCGAAAAAACGGACAAAGCATTTACAAAATTAACAATGAAACAAAAACACGTCAGGAAGTTTTGACTTTGCTGGCTCAGGCAGGAATCGATCCTAACGGATTTAATATAATTCTTCAGGGCGAAATTCAAAACTTCGTAAAAATGCACAACGAAGAAAGAAGAAAAATAATAGAAGAAGTTTCCGGAATTTCTGTTTATGAATCACGAAAAGAAAAATCTCTGAGAGAATTAAATAAAACAGAAGAAAAATTAAAAGAAGTTCTGGCAATTTTGCGTGAACGGACAGCTTACCTGAATAATCTTGAAAAAGAAAGACAGCAGGCATTAAGATACAAAAAACTTGAACAGGACATAAGAAAATTCAAAGCAAGCATAATTTATTTTGATTTGACAAAAAAGCAAAAAGAAAAATCAGAAATTGAAGAGCAAATATCAAAAAAGAATTCAGAAATTGATAAAATAAAAAAGAAGATTGTTGAAATTAATTCTGAAATAAAAAATTTTGAAACCAAAATAAATTCAATAAATTCCAAAATCCGTGAATCAACTGGTTTGGAACAGGAAAAACTTAATCAGGAAATTGCAAACTTTCGTGCGGACTTAGCAGGAATGAATGTGAAAAGGGAAAATTATGAATCAAAATTATTAAACATTTCAAAGCAAAAATTAGAACTTGAAAATTCAATACGCGAGAATGAAGTTTTAATAAAAGAACTTGATAAATCCTCGCCAACCGTCGCTAAAAAACAAAAGAATATAGATGAGAAAAAAAAGGAACTTGAAAAAATTGAAGAGCAAAGAAAAAAATTCTATATGATTAAATCAGAATTAAAATCAATTCAGGGAAGATTCCAGGACAAAAAAGAACTTTTGCAAAATCAAAACTCTGAATCAGAATTTCTTGTAAAACAAATTGATTCTATTTCAAAAGATTTGTATGATAAAAATACAACTTCTGAAAAACTGGAAGAATTAAAACTTTCTTTAGATCAAAAAAAAGAAATGATTGAATCACTTTCTAAAAGAGAAAAAGAACTTGAAAAAATTGCTTACACAAATGAATATGAAATTGACAAGCAAAATAAACTTATAGAAAAAATTTCAAAAATGGATATTTGTCCTGTTTGTAAAAACCGTATCACAGAATCTCATATTCATTCAATACAACAGGAAACTCTTCCGCAGATTAATCTGCTCAATAAAGAAATTGAAAATTCAGACAGGCAATTAACAGAAATTTACAACAAAAAAGAACTTTTAAAACAGCAGATTGAACAATTGACTTTAGAGATTTCCCGTCGTGAAAATGATTTGATGAGAATAAATTCAATTGAAGAAAAAAAAGAGCAGATAAAAATTCTGCATGAAAAAATTAAAATTTCAAAAAGCGAATTAACTGAACTGGAAAAAATTAAAAACAAACTTGAAATGGATTTTAATCAGTTTTCAAATATTGAACAAAAATACGAAACTCTTAGGGTTGAATTTCAGGAAATTTCCCTTGTTACAGAAGAAAATGTTAATTCAGAAATTTCCTTTAAGCAGCGTGAACTTGAACGTTCAAAAATTTCCTTAAAGCAGTTAATTCGTGAAGAATCTGATTTAAAAGAAGAATCACATTCACTTAAAGAATCAATAAAAGAAAAAGAATTTTCTCTTGAGAAAAAAAGAAAACAAGAACAAGAACTTACTGAAAAATTCAATAAACTGATTTCTGAACGTGATTCTTTTAGTTCAAAAATTCGTGAAAATGAAATCAATTTGGCTGAGAAAAAAACTCACATTCATAATATTGAAAATTTAATTAATAATATTAAAATTGAAAAAGCGCGTTTGAATGCTGAAATAGAAAATTATGAAGTTGAACTTTTGGAATTTTCAAATATTGAAATAATAAAAATCCGTGACAGAAATATTTTAGTTGAACGTCTGAACAAAACCCAAAATATAATTTCTTCAATTGGTTCTGTAAATATGCGTTCTCTTGAAGTTTATGACGACGTGAAAAGAGAATATGATTCAATTAAAGACAAGGTTGAAACAATTGAAAAAGAAAAACAGGGAATTTTAAAAATCATAAAAGAAATTGACATAAAAAAGAAAAAGGTATTTATGAAAACATTTAATGAATTAAATGAAATTTTCTCAAGGAACTTTGCGCAGATTTCAACAAAAGGACATGTGTTTCTGGAACTTGAAAATAAAAAAGACCCTTTTGAAGACGGCTCTGGTGTTCAGGTAATTGTTAAAACAGGACATGGAAAATATTTTGATGTAACTTCACTTTCAGGCGGAGAACAAACAATGGTTGCACTCTCGCTGATTTTTGCAATCCAGGAATTAAATCCTTATTGTTTTTATATTCTTGATGAAATCGACGCTGCTTTGGACAAAAGAAATTCTGAACGTCTCGCAAACCTTTTGAAAAAATATATGCAAAAAGGACAATATATAATTATAACCCACAATGATGAAGTCATAACACGTGCAACAAATCTTTACGGAGTTTCAATGCATGACGGAGTTAGTAAGGTAACGAGTTTGAGAATTTAAATTATAAACATTTATTTACTAAATTAACTATTAAATTTAATGAACAAAGAACAATTAATTGAATTCTTTAAACATAAATTCCCAGAAAAAATAGCAAATGCTTTTGAAAAAGTTCAGCGTGAAAATTTTGTTCCAGAAAATGCAAAGAAATTAGCATATGAAAATATAGCTCTTCCAATTGGAAATTCTGCAACAATTTCCCAGCCATCAACAATCGCAACAATGCTTTTGCTTCTTCAATTAAAAAAAAACCAAAAAGTTTTGGAAATAGGTTGTGGATGTGGATATGTTCTTGCTTTACTTTCTGAAATTGTTGGAGAGAAAGGAAAAGTTTTCGGAATTGAAGTTGTAAAAGAACTTGCAGAAACTTCAAAAGAAAATCTAAAAGAATATGGGAATGTAGAAATTTTTAATAAAAACGGAAAAAATGGCTTGTCTGAAAAAGCACCATTTGACAGAATTTTAATAAGCGCTGCTCTTGAAAAAATCCCAGAAGAAGTTCTCAATCAATTAAAAGAGAACGGAATAATTGTTGCGCCACTTGGTTCAAAATCAATGCAGACATTAACTTCAGTAAAACGCACAGGAAAAAATTTTATTACTATCAAAAAAATTCCTGGTTTTGTTTTTGTGCCTTTTGTTTGAATGAAATGAAAACAACTAACCAAAATCTTGATTTTGAGTTTTGTTGGATAAGAAGATTTAAATATTCAAATCTATTTAACAAAATATGGATTTTAATTTAATTATTGAAAAAGGAGAAGACGACTATTTTATCGCAGAAGTAGCAGAACTTCCTGGTTGCCATACTCAGGCAAAAACTATGGACGAATTAATTAGCAGAATTAAGGAAGCAATTGAACTTTATTTGGAAGTTGAAGGAATTCCAAAAGTAAAAAGTAATTTTTTGGGTTTTCAGAAAATAGAGGTTTAAATGCCTAAACTCCCTCAACTGACTGCAAATGATTTAATAAAAATTCTTGAGAAAATTGGGTTTACTATGATAAGACAAAAAGGGAGCCATATATTTCTTAAAAATTCTGACGGAAGAACAACAACTGTTCCAAACCATCCTGGAGAAAAAGTAGATAGAAGTTTGCTTAATAAAATTCTGAAAAAAGATATTGGAATTTCAAGAGAAGAATTTGAAAAGTTATTATAATTAATTATTTAGCATCAATTTTAATTTCTTCTCCAAGAGTTTTTCCTTCAAGAGAATTTTGTTTCACGATTTTTTCTTTTTGTTCTTGAATCTTTTCATTAGACTTTGAATGTGGAATCATTAATTTTATTTCTGGAGTTCTTTTACAATATTCTCTTATTGCATGATCACATCCTCCTACAAACAATGCAATCCCTGCTGACATAGCAACATATGCAAAAGCTACACGAGAGTAACTTTTTGCAACATCCCACAAATATTCCATTTTTGTCATTTTATTCCAAACTCCCCTCAAGAGAATTTTCATTAACTATTTTTTCTTTTTCTTCAAAACTTACAGGTTCTAATTTTATTGGCAAACCATATTTTTGATAAATTTCCAAACTATCTTGAAAAGTTTTTGTGTCTTGGAAAAGGGAATTGTAAGTTGAGTCAACTTTGTTTTCATATTGTTGTTTTAATTGCATTTTCTCATTGCCTTCTTTCACTTTTTCACTCCAAACTTTTGGATTTAGCGAACCAGTAGCCCAAGAAGCAGTTCCATAAATAATATATCCTGCAGTTAAAAAAAGCCGACCAATAAATTTGACAAAAGGAGTTTCTTTTTTTCCAGAGATGTTGTGTAAAAAAGTTTTAGTTGCTTGAAATTCATTTATTCCAGGAAGAATATCCCATGAATTTTTTAAGGCATATTTGAAACCTTTATTTTTACTAAATCCTTTTTTTGGTGGTGATGGCATTTTATTTTTTGTCTTTTCTAAATTCTCTTTTATATTTCCTAATTTCTTTTTTTGTCAAAGGTTCTATAGTTTCCCAATCAAGTGAATCTTTTTCATAACTTCCAATATCAATAAGTCCTTCTTCAAGAGAATTTTGATTTACAACTTTTTCTTTTTCAACAAAAGGTGTATATTTATTCAATATATTTACAAAAGTAGTATCATCAACATTTTCATTTACAATTGAATTGTAAGTTGAATCAATATGTCTTTGATGTTTTTGTTCTTGTAATTGGGTCTCTTTCATATTATTTGCAAAAGCTTCAAAAGGTTTTAATGTGCCATATAAAAGAGCCATAATAGTATATAATCCTGTAGTGAAAGAAATTCCTCCATGGTATAATGATTTTAATGCAATTTCTTTTCCCCAAGATTTGTCTTTTTTATTGTATTCTTTTATTATTTTATTTGCTTCTTTTCCAAAAAAATTAACAAATCCAATAAAGGGTAAAGCTTTCCAAGAATTTTTTCCAACATATTTAATTCCATCTAAAAATTCATCCCTAAAATTCTTCTCTTTACTAAATCCTTTTTCTCTTTCATTCAAATTTCCGTCTGTTGTTCCGCCAGCCATTTTATTCCTTCTTCCCTAATTTAATAGAAATATCTCCACCTATTGAATTAATAATTTGAACAATTCTTTCTAAACTCATCTTTCCGTAACAATCTGAAGCATGTTCAACTTCATAGAATTTTATTTGTTTTTCAGAAATGCCTGTTCTTTTTGCAAGGTCTTTATAAGAAATTCCATTTATTATTCTGTATTTAACAATCGCCTCTGGAAAATCTCTAATTGAATTTATCTCAATAGTTTTTATTTTTCCTGAAACCAAACTTTCATATTCTTCAATTTCTTGTTTGAATTCATCTTTTTGTCCAACAAAAATATCATATTGTTCTTTATTTTCACAACTTGTATCCTTTATTTTTTCCCATGAAGGAATAACATGTTTAGTTAACCCTTTATATTGTCTTTTTGCATTCTCGTATTGACTTTCGTTTTTTATCATCTTCTTATTTCACTTTTCAAGTTTTTATTCTTTATCACACTCTATCGTTCGACGACGCCTCGGCGGACGACGCGAAAATCTCGCAGAGATGTTTTCGCATTTTCTCTAATAAAAAATGGGAAAGTTAAGAAAATAAAAATAAAAATAAAAAATTAATCTTAGTAATAACTTTCCCCGAATTCTTCAGTCTTAGCAGGCTTTCTTCCTAAAAGTACGATTAGAACAACTAAAAGTACCAAGAAGATAATTGCCAAAATAACTGTAAGTACAATTACTGGGTTTGCTATAGATTTCTCTTCTACATTCAAGTTAAGTTCAACTTTTTCAGCGTCGCTTCCTGAAAGAACATTTACAACAATGTTGTATTGTCCTGCTTCAGATGCTTCAGCAGTCAAAGTTACTGTCTTACTTGAACCAGCAGAAACCGGAACAACTGTCTCTGTGCTTGTTGAAACTTCACCTGCAGATTCAACCACAAGAGTATACACTCTTAAATCGTTTGTTGGATTAACCAACAACAAAGTGTATTCAACTTTGTCACCAACAGAAACTGTTTTACCAGAAGTTGTTACAATAACATTACTTGCAAAATCATTCTCAATAACTAATTGCTTAGCTACAGAATATTCTACATCGTCATTTTCAACAACAACTTCAAGTGTGTAAACACCAGCTTCAACACCATAAGGAACTGTCAAATAAAAGACCCCATTTACAGTGTCGTCACAGTCTTCGTCATCGCTGTCGCATACATCTTCAAGATTAACTAAATCTCCAAAGTATCGTGTTTTGTAAACACCTAATTCAGAGATAGCTACAGTTACATAAGTATCTTCTAAGTCATTATAACCCATGTTTTTCAAAACAATTGAAACAGGGAATGTTTCACCAGCTTCAACAGATTGAGCAACAGTTATTGACTTAACTTCTGGGTTGTATGATTCTCTTTGGGTATTAACACTTACTTTCCATGAAGATTCAACATCATCATTATCCCAATCTTCTCCAGAAATTGTAACTTCAAGAGCTACTTCATCAGAGATTTCATCATCAAGATCGTCTGTTGGAACTTCAATTTTCAAAGCTTTTCTGTAAGTGTGGTCTGCTTCAACATCAAAAGATTTTGAAACAACTTTATTGTCCCCGAGTTCAATTTCAATTTCAACATCTGTTGCATTGATTGCCGCTGTAAATTCAACAACAACTGCAACATAGTCGCCACCAACAAGAGATGGAGCGTCAAGAACATTGATACCATCAATTTCAATTACAGATTCGTCATCTAATGCTAACTGGCCTGTAGAATAACTAACATTATAGTTGTTATTAAGGTCATAAACCAAACCAGAAGCACTTACTGTAGCAACCAAAAAGATTGCAAGAACTGCAAGACTTAAAGAAACTAAAAGCTTCTTTGTATTCATTTTTGTTACCATTTTATTTATTTAGTTTTGCAGAAAAACATTGTTTTTCTACGATATTTCTACATCAATTTTCATTTATAAACTTTATGGTGACAACATGAAATATTAATTTTATAATTACACTAAGTGTAAGTAACACCTTAGAACAGCATTTCTATAATCTGTTACCTCTTGTTTGGACAATTAAGTAAATTTGATTTTATTGACGGGAAATTAATAACCTATTCTATTATGCATCTCATTCTGTATTTTTTTGAAACCTTGCGAATAATAATTAAATCCCAATTTGATTTTAGATTCTGTTTTATTAAAATTTAATTTTTCATAATCTCCTTCTGGAAAATTAATTTGCGTACCATAATTTTTGTTCATAAAAATGAGTGCAGCTTCAATGTATGGGATTATTAATTTTCTGTCACCTCCGATTTTTCCTGGAAGAAATGTTTTGTGATCTAAAAGATAAATCTTTTGTGTAAATTCAACATGCTTTTTCAATTCCAATAATTCGATATTTGTTAATTTTATTTCAAGAGTTTCCTCTACAAATTTTTTTGATCTTTTGAATTCATGGTTTAAGTGTTTCATAAATCTTGTATATTCCATTTCTCCTTCAAAAACAATCCATATAAAAACATTTGCATAATAAAAAAATAAAAAAGGAAAAATTAATCTTTGTGTTCTTTATATCTATAATGCAATTTCACCATTTCATATGATGATTCCGTCAAAATAGGAATTAATTCTTCTTTATTTCTATCACTCAAAAATATTTTAGCCAGCAAATCACTTGATTTTTTTAAATTATTCACCAAATTATCTTGAGATTCAACACCAATTAAATCTCCTTGCATAAATCCTTTTTGTTTTACTTCCAAGTCATTTTCTTCATATATTATTTCAAAACCATTTAAATTTAATATATTTGAAGGAAACATTTCAAAAAATTCCCCTTTACGAAAAGATACTAATGGAAAAGACCAATTAGAATCCAACTCTCTGGAGACTATATAAGAAGAGATATTCAATTTATTTCCATATAACTTACTTAAAAAAGATTTTGTTGCATTTACTTGTTTAGCCCAATCCCCACATGAAGCATCTAATAACAGAATATCTGGATTAAATTGAGAAGTCATTTTTTTCATTTGGGTATTAAAAAAACTCCCTTTAAGACTTTTCTTCATGACTTTTTTATATTTTACAGAATCTTGCATAAACTCATCCATTAAAAAACGATTAGAAGTTTTTATAAAAAAAACATTATCTGGATTTGGCAAAGGTAAATCTTTTTCTTTGCAATAAGAAAGCATTCCATAATAGGGAATTCTCCCCTCTCTATCCATTACAATAATTGCATTATATTTTTCAAAATTTGGTGTTCTTTTTTTACAAGCATCAAAAGTTCTTTTATAACCTTGCAGAATTTTCAAAGCGGGTCCACCATAACTTCCTTCAAGATTTTCATTTATCTCTTCGCTTATTCTTTCTTTTAGTTCATTCAATTTTTCTTCAAGTTGATTTTGCTGTTCATTTGCCATGTTTTTCCATTAAATTTAATATATTTAAATCTTTCCATTTGTTACTATTAATAAGTTAATATAAAAAAAGAATACAGGGAAGAAAAGATTCTTCCCTGCAATTTAAAATTAAAAACTCAACATCTGAATATTTTCACTTGTTGCAGAAAAGTTCTTTGCAACAATTACCTGAGCTCCGATTTCTTCAGCTGCATCAATCACAGCACCTGTAACAGCACCATCAATTACAATTATTGAAGGTTTATCAGAAATTTTTCTCAAAGTCAAAGTCAAACCTCTTGCAGAAACAGTTCTTATTTCTTTTAAACTATTGTCTAAAAGAACTGCCTTTCCAGAACCTTCAATTTCCTGAGAAATGTCTTTCAAAGTTTGCTTTTTTTCGTCATTAAGTTCTACTTTTTCCTGAGAAACTTTTTCATTTGAAGAATCATTTCTTGCAGAATTTCCAAAACGCTTTTCCCGTCTGAAATATTCATCTACAGAAATTTTTTTTCTCAAATTCATGAAAATTTCTTTTCCTGCAAGTTCTTCAACTTCTTTACCGTCCGGAGCCATAGCAATATATTTAACATTTGCATTGTCTGTGACATTCTGAATAATTAACTTTCCGCCTCTGTCACCATCAACAAACAAAGTGAGTTCTTTGGATTCACCAAGTTCTTTTATTGCTTCAGGAAGTTTTGTTCCATTCATACCAATGACATTGTTAACACCTGCTCTAAGCAAATTAACAACATCAGCACGGCCTTCAACAACTATGATTTCATTTCCAGACAGATTTCCTGCAGGAAGTTTTTCATCTCCATATTCCTGGATGTTTGAAGTTCTTGTAGAATCTTTTATAGCATTTGAAATTATCCTTGAATCAGAAGAACCTTCAATTCCTTGCATGAGTTTTTTCGCACGCTCAAGAATATAATCTCTTTTGCTTCCACGAACATCTTCAATTCTCTCAACTTCAATTTGCGAGTCACTCGGCCCGATTCTTTCAATTGTTTCAATTGCAGCTGCAATCAAAGTTGTCTCTGACTGATCCAAAGCAGTTGGAATTGTAATTTTTCCCGAAGTTCGTTTTCCTTCTCTTTCCAAATCAACCTCAATTCTGCCGATTTTGCCTTCTTTTTGCAACTCACGCATTTCAAGTTCAGCGCCAAGCAAACCTTCTGTCTGCCCAAATAAAGCTCCGATTACATCTGGTTTTTCCAAAGCCCCTTCAGCTGAAAAGTTCGCATGTATCATGTACTTAATTGATACTGGACTTACTTTCGCCATTTATTTATTTTCTCCGTTTAATTAAAATAAGATTTTATAATCTTATTTAGAAAAATACCTATTCTTTCCTGACTACTAAAGCTAAATGCTAAATGAATGTGATGTAGTGATATTATCGTGATAATGCGATATTCTTCTAATGACTATTTTAAAAAAAGAAGGTATTTAAAGTTTTCTTAATCGCTCGCTAACGCTCGCTTAAATTTGCGTTCATAAATGTCGCGAATATAAAATTACTCCAAAATCGCCTTTAGCAGATTTTTCCGTTGAGAAGAGTTGTTAATCACATCTAGATCCTTGTAGAATTTTGTAGTCAGTAAAATATTTTAAATAATATGTAGGATAATCTATACGGCTATCCATTCTGGCTTTCATATTGCCAGTTCCTTCTGTCGATAAAGTTATCCAATATTTGTGAATTTGATGAACATAACCTGCAACTTCGATTCCTTCTTCTGGATTTAAAAGTTGTATTAGTTCATCCCCTTTTAGATTATCTAATTTTCCTTCTAATCCTTGGTCTTTATGTCCTTTTTTCATCTTTATCTCACAGAACTATTCTCTGAAGCCAATCGCCTCTAACTTACTTCTTTTTAGTAATCTCAGTGCACATACCAGCAGCAACAGTTGCACCAGCATCTCTTACTGCAAACCGACTCATCCAAGGATTTTCTTTTTGAGTTTCCAAACAAAGATTTCCAGCTGGTTTAATTTTAACTCTTGCTGAATCTCCGTTTTTTAAGAAATCAGGATTTTCCTGAATAACTTCACCAGTTGCAGGATTAATCTTAGCAATTAATTCAATAAATTGACAAGGAACCTGAGCTGTGTGAATATGGAATACAGGTGTGTATCCTTTAGCCAAAACAGTTGGGTGATTTATTACTGTAATTGTAGCAATGAATTCTTCAACAATGGGAATAGGGTGAGATGCTTCACAAATAACATCTCCTCTTGCTAAATCCTTTTTACCAATTCCTCTAATATTAACACCAACATTCATTCCAGCCGGAGCTTCAGGATAGTTTTCATGGTGTGCTTCTATTGTTTTAACTTCACCGTCGATACCAGTTCCTGTTCTTCCTGGAAGAATTCTTACTTTTTGCCCGACTTTCATAATTCCTGTTTCAATTTTTCCAACAGGAACAGTTCCGATACCTGTAATTTCATAAACATCCTGAACAGGCATTCTCATTGGAAGATTAGTTGGCAATTCAGGAGCAGGAAAATTGTCCAGTTGCTCAAGAATAGTTGACCCTTTATACCAGGGCATGTTTTCAGATTTCTTTGCAATATTATCTCCTTTTAATCCAGAAGCTGCAATAAAAGCAGTTGTCTCTGGATTGATTCCAACACCTTTCAATAATTTTCCAACATCTTCTTTAACTTTATTATATTTGTCTTCAGAATATTCAACAGCATCCATTTTATTAACAATAACTGAAAGATTTTTCACACCCATAGTTCTCAATAACCACAAGTGCTCTGTTGTCTGAGGTTGAACACCTGCAGGAGCTGCAATAACCAAAAAAGCAGAATCTGCCTGTGAAGCACCAGTAATCATGTTCTTAACAAAATCCTTGTGTCCAGGTGCATCAATAATTGTAATTTCATATTTTTGAGTAATAATTTTTTGATAAGCCAAATCAATTGTAACTCCTCTTTCTCTTTCTTCTTTAACTTTGTCCATGATATAAGCAAACTCAAAACCTGCTTTACCATGTTTTTCAGCTTCTTGTTTAAGTTTGTCCATTTGCTGTTGTGGAATTACTCCTGTCTGGAACATTAGTTGTCCAACACAAGTTGACTTTCCAGCGTCAACATGCCCAACAAACACAACATTCATACTTGGTTTATCTTTTGCCATTTTTTATTTTGTTAAATAAATTTTTTAAGTAATGATTAATAAAAATTTGGCTTTATAAACTTTTTGTTTGGGAATTCCCAAAAACAAATAATTATTTAATCCCTTTTTCTTATATTCATAAATGGAACTAACAATCATCCAGCAAATTATCGTCGGAATTGTGCAGGGAATTACAGAATGGCTTCCAATAAGTTCAAGTGCTTTCATTGCTATAATCTTCTCAAACTTTTTTCATATTACTGACATAAATTTCATTTTACAAAACACATTAATGCTTCACCTTGGAACTTTTTTCGCTGCCTTAATTTATTTTAGAAAAGATGTTGCAAAACTTTTTGTTTCTTTGTTTAATTTTAAACATTCAAAACCTGAAACCAAAAAAACTTTAAAATTTTTAATTATAGCAACAATAATTTCAGGATTAATAGGATTGATAATTTTAAAACTCTTAACACAAGCTCAAAGTTCTTTTAACATAACAGGAAAAGTAATTTCTCTCAGCGTCGGAATTTTGCTTCTCATAACAGGAATCCTTCAGATTAAAATAAAAAATATCGGATTAAAAAAACCAATTCATTTGAAAAACAGCGACGGAATTCTTTTAGGATTTGCCCAGGGAATTTCATCACTTCCGGGACTCTCACGTTCAGGAATTACAGTTTCAACTTTGCTTTTGAGAAAATTTGATGATACAACAGCATTAAAACTTTCTTTTTTAATGAGTTTGCCAATTGTTCTAATTGCAAATATTTTTCTCAACATAACAAATTTTACTTTCACAGCAACAGCACTTTATGGTTTGCTTGCAAGTTTTATATTTGGCATTTTAACAATTCACGCTTTAATGAAAATTTCAAAGAAAATTAATTTCGGCTGGTTTGTTTTAATCTTCGCGATTTTAATGATTTTAAGTTTTTGGATTTAGAATGAAAAAAGGAGAATATATAGAAAAAATTTATCTTAAAGGAAAAGAATTTAATTTACTAATAGAACAA
This sequence comes from Candidatus Woesearchaeota archaeon, assembly GCA_964463895.1. GTDB lineage: Archaea > Nanobdellota > Nanobdellia > Pacearchaeales > GW2011-AR1 > MWBV01. The sequence goes on from CAYXDU010000003.1 coordinate 16,714, forward strand.
TTAAAAAAATATTCTTTTGAAGATTATCTAAAACCAGATCATTATGAAATGTCTCTTCTATCAAAAGGAACTGATGAAAATGAATTAAGAAAAATATATTCAAAGTTTCACTTAATTAAATTAATAATGTTAAGAAAAAGAGATAGTGGCTATAACAATTATGATTTCCATTATGAACTTGAAAAAGGAAATTATGCTGTCTTTGTAATTCATTTTTCAAACAACGAAAAAGAAAACCCCAAAATGGATAATGCATTTATTACAAATACAATTTTTAAGAATTTCCTAAAATCAGTTATAAAAAGATATGCTAAAAAAATGATTTAATTTCTCAATGATTGCATTGGAATATTTACAACAGGAATTTGTTTTACAAGAGAATTTTCTTTTTCAACACCTACTCCAATAAACAAAAGTTCTTTTTTTGGTTTTACAACCAATCTCATTTTGTCCAGATTATCTTTTATCTGTGAAATGTCTTGTCCCATTTCTCTAAGAAAATCAGAAAACTCTCTTATTTCTAAACTCACAATTTTCCCTCTCCCTGTCGTGCTTACAATAAAATCATCAAACATAAAATTTTTCTTAACTTTCTCATTTTCCTCAATACAAGAAACAATCAAACTATCACTATCTTCATCATAATGAGATATCTTTATCATGATAATTATAGAAAGAAGGTTTATTTAAAGTTTTTGATGGAATTATTTCTTCCTTATTCTTCTAACAACAAAGAATCCGCCAACTAAAACAACAAGAGCGATGATTGTGATTATTCCGCCTGTGCTTGTAATAGTTCCGATTACAGCACCAGTTATTCCTTGTTTGTTTTCAGGATTTGTGTTTTCTGAATTTTCTTCAGGATTTTCCTGTTCTTCATTTGGTGCTGAAAGGTCAATCAAATTATTTTCAACAGCACAATCAGTTGCACAAGTAGTTGCAGTTTCTCCATTATCACAAATTCCATTTCCGCAAAGATAATATCTTCTTGAACTCCCCCCACTTGAATGATGAGGATTATTGTTATTGTTTTCTGGTTCAGATAAAAAAGGATTTACTATTG
>CAYXDU010000004.1:0-11664 GCA_964463895.1 Candidatus Woesearchaeota archaeon
CCAATTTCTTCTCTTTTTGCCAAAACAGAATCAAGTTCTGCTTTTCCAGTCATATCTCTCAAAGCAGATTGCGCTAATTGTGAGATAGCATATTTATATGTCTCAACTTCTAAAATCGCTTTTTCAGAATTTACGACTTTAAAGAAAACTACACCATTTACTTTCATAGGAACATTATCTTTTGTAATAACTTCCTGAGCAGGAATATCTGTTGCTATAACCCTTATATCGACTTTTGTTATTTTATCAATTATTGGTATAATCCACCTTAATCCGGGTTGTAAAGTTTTAGAATATCTACCTAGTCTAAATTTTACTGCCCTTTGATATTGTTTTATAACTCTTAATCCCAAAAAGAAAATAACTAATACAATAATTCCAACTGTAATATACCACACCATCTCAATTTAAGGAGGGTTTTAATTATAAATCTTTCCCTTTGTTTATCATCTAATTTTATTAATAAACAAAAAGATTTCAATTATTTTATTCTAAAAATAAATAATAGAAAAATATACTAGCTTAAAAATAAATTATTTCTTTTCTGTCAGGTATAGAGGTGTTTTTAAAAAAATATATTCAATCATCCAAGCAACTTTTTCCACCAAGGTTTCTTAATTGTTATTGGCTTATCATGTTCGTCAATTATCTGATAACTTATTTTTGGTTTTTCTTTTATTACAGGTGCAGATTCTGCTAATTCCCTGTTTGCAGTTTCAATTGCTTTTCCAACGAGAATTCTTGAATAACCCTGATTTATCAAAGCCCATTTCAAAGATTCTTCTGTGTAACCTTTTTTAAAATTTTTTTTAATATAATTCACAAGTTTTTGTTTGTAATCTTCTGGCATAACATTAGAAGATTTATGGATTTAAAAAATTAGTTATTTAAACAAAACGGGCTTCTCTCTTTTATAATAAGAAATTGCTTCTTTTAACCGCGGTTTTGATTCTGAATAAATTGTTATAATTTTTTCGGATTTTTTTAATTTAAAACCGACATGGGCGTGAATAAAAACTCCAGAAGATTTATCCACTGGACAGCCGGCAATTCTTGCAAGAAAATTTATTTTTTTATTATTTATTTCAGATATTTTGCAATTTGAGTTTGCATAAATGTCTTTTTTATATTTTGCATTTTTTATTTTGGTTATGTCGCCGTTTTGTGCTTTAATTATTTGAAGAAACTTTTCAAATGCTTTTCCTGAACAGAGTATTTCTCTTGCTGTCTGTTTGCCCTGTTTGGGTTTTGCTTTTCCTGTCATTTCAAGAATCTGTCCTGCAAGAAACAAAGATTTTTCTTCTAAGTCATGAGGTCCGCTTTCAGAAGGATTTAAAATTTTTATTACATCAACAAGTTCAAGCATTGGACCGACGCCGTTTCCAATTGGCTGGGAACCGTCTGTTAAAACAACTTTTATTTTTAATTTAAAATGTCTTGCGATTTTCTCAAATTCTTTTTTAAGTTGAAGTCCTTCGTGCTTTGTTACTTTTGCTGTTTTTCCATAGGGTATGTCTATTAAAATATATTTGCTTCCGACAGCAAGTTTTTTTGAAATTATTGAAGCAAGCAGTTGTGCATGGGGGTCAATTTTGAGCATTTTTTCCACTTTGATTATTTTTGAATCAGCAGGAACCAAGCCAAGAGCGCCTCCCCAAACCATGCAGGCGTTTGTTTTCTGAATTAATTTTTTTAATTTTTTTAATGGGAATTCAACATCGGCAATAGCTTCAATTACATCTGCAGTTCCTGCTGCACTCGTAATAGCTTTTGAAGATGATTTTGGAAAAACCAATCCTGCTGCTGCACAAATTGATACAACAATTGGTGTTGTACGGTTTCCGGGAATTCCTCCGATTGAATGTTTATCAACGACAAATTTATCTTTCAAAGAAAGTTTATTTCCGGTTTCAAGTATTGATTCAATTAAATAAATTGTTTCTTTAAATGACATTCCATGCTCATACATTGCTGAGACAAACAAAGCAATTTCAGGTTCAGAAAGAGAATTATTAACAACATCTTTTATTATTTTTTTTATTTCTGGTTTGGATAATGTTTTATCATCAATTTTTTTTCTGATAAAAGACAAACTTTCAGGGGACTTTGCAAGATTCACATCAACTCTTGTTCCTTCCCTCAGATTTAAACGATTTTTTATTTCAGATGAAACACCAATTTCATTTTCTTTTATTATTTTTTCAGCAGTATCAACAATCGTTGAGAACTCGCCGTCGTTTTTAGAAAATTTCTCTATTGAAATTCTGTCGCTCGCATGAACACCCATTTTTTCAGCGGTTTTCAGATTAAGCATTGCAACAGGAAGTCCTGCAGACCATTTTAGTAATTTAACTTTGAGTTGCATTTTAACTATTTTTTAGTTTCAGAAGGATTCTCGATGAAAGCTCCGGGCAGTTTTTTATTTCTATAAATTTCAAGAACTATCAAAAGATATGCAAGGATTAAAGGACCAAGGATAACTCCGAGAATTCCAAAGAGAAATAATCCACCAATCATTCCGATTAAGATAATTGAAGAATTCATCTGAATTCTTCTTGAAACAAAAACAGGTTTAATCATAGTTTCAATTACAGTGGAAATCAGTCCGAACAAAACAATACCAAATGCAGCAAAGCTGTTTCCTGCGATTAGGAAATAAATTGCAACAGGTATCCAAATAATTGCTGTTCCAATAATTGGGAAAATTCCTGCTAGTGCTGCAAGAGCTGTTAACAGCAAAGCATTAGGAACTTTGAATATAAAAAAACCCAAACCCGTTACCAAACCCTGAACAATACCTATTACAACCTGCCCATATAAAACCGAGACAGTTATATCTTTAGAAGATTTGAATAATTTCTTTTCAACATCTTTTGAAAAAGGAATTAAACTCTGAATATAGGAAATCAAATTCTCTTTATCTCTTAATACAAAGAAAAAAGTAAAGAAGACAACAACTAACTGAAGAAATATTTTTGGGAAATTCAAAATAATATTTGATAAAGAATTCATAAGTGAATTTGTTGTTTGTGTTATAAAAGTTCTTATTGCAGAACCAATTTCATTTGAAAGTGTTTCAGATTGGAATAGCGACGGGAAAATGTTTTCCAAAGGTTTTACAAAATCAATTTGCTGTGAAGCCATGTAGAATTTTATTGACTGATTTATCATCACAGGCGCAAGATACCAAAGAGGAATTACTATTATTAAAACTAAAAGTATGCACATAAGAAACGCTGTGAAATTTTTCATTTTCAAATGTTTATTTATCCAATTGTACAAAGGTGTAAAAATAAATGCAAGAATTATTCCAATAATAATCGCCATTAAAAGAGGTTTAAGTAAAAAATAAGCCAAAACTATAAGTCCAATTATGATAATCGTTGTTGTGATTTTTTTGAAATATTCGTCTGCCATTTTTATCTCTTTTATGCAGGATATAGTTTATTTTAATATATAAAGTTTGTCCAGTTTCAAGCTTTATTTGGTTGTTCTATGAAAACCCCAGGAATTTTTTTGTCTCTGTAAATTTCTAAAATTATAACTAAATATGCAAGTATCAGTGGTCCTAAAATAACTCCGAGAATTCCGAAAAGGAACAAGCCTCCAATCATTCCGACAAGCATAACAAGAGAATTCATTTTAACCATTTTTGCAAGGAGGATTGGCTGGAAGATACTTTCAAAAATTGTTGCTAAAATTCCAAATGCAATTACTCCAAAAGCTGTGAAACTTTCTCCTGAAACAATCAGGAATATTGAAACAGGAAGCCAGACAATAACTGTTCCGATAATTGGAAGAATTCCTGCAAAAGCTGCGAGTGCTGTTAATAATAAAGCATTAGGTACTCCAAATACAAAAAATCCTATACCGACGATAAGCCCCTGAGCAATTCCCATTCCAATTCTTCCGTAAATAACCGAGTTTGTTATGTCTCCGGATGATTTGAAAAGTTTGTCCTGAATTTCTTTTGAAAAAGGTATTAAACTTCTGATATAAGAATTTAGATTTTCCTTGTCTCTTAATACAAAGAAAAAAACAAAAAAGATAACTACCAGATGAAGGAAGAGTGCCGGAATATTTATAAGAAATTTTGAAATTGATTCAAGCATTGAATTTGAAGTTTTTGTTATGAAAGAGCTTAATGTTGAACTGACTTCTTTTAAAAGAGTTTCTGATTGTGCCAATGAAGGGAACATTTTTTGGAAAACCATTCCAAAGTCAATTTGAGATGATTGTGTGAAAAGTTTTATTGATTGGTCAATTACAATCGGTGTTAAATACCAAAGAGGAAGGATGATTACAGCCAGCAAAATCAGGCAAACCAGAAATGCAGAAATGTCTTTTTTCTTCAGATGCTTGTAAATAAAATTATAAACAGGAATAAAAACAAATGCAAGGATTATTCCGACGATAATTGAAATTAAAAGTGATTTTAACAAAAAGAAAGACAAAATTATTAAAACTGCAAATATAATTGTTGTTGTGATTTTTTTGAAATATTCCTCTTCCATAAACACCTCGTTTTATTTAAGAAAATGATATATTTAAGTTTTGTTGATTGAAAAAATTTATAAAGCATTTTGAGTTTTTGTTTGAATGAATTTCATAAAAAAGATTGCTGATAAGAATTTTGATGAAGCTGTTCATTTGCAGTTTCAGAAATTTTCTAAGGGGGAGTTTAGAGACAAGGCAGTTATTGAAGTTAAGAAATCCAAGGATAAATATACAATAAAAACATCTGCTGAATTTGCTAATGAATTGGTTCGTGCAATGGCTGAAAAGTTAGGGGGTGAAAGAACAAAAGTTACTGGTGCGATTGTTTCAACGCAGGATTTGAAAGGGGAATTGGAATTTAAAGAAGTGAAACAGTTTCAGGGTGTGAAAAGGTATTTGATTGATACTGAGCTTTCTGGAAATGATATAATTAATTTGTTGGATAAATTTCCAAAGAATTTTTTTGCTTTGAGTTTTAGTACATCAGATGGAAACAATGTTTTGAAAATTAAACCAAAAGCTCCGAAGTCAGGAAAGCCAGGTAAAGGTAATGAAAGTCCAAAGGCAGATTTTTGCAAATTGAAAACAAACGATTTTGAAATTGGAAAAAGTTTTGTTTTTGAAGTTCCTGATTTTAAAGAAGCAAAGATAAATCATTATTTTTATATTGATAGGATTGAAATTCCCGAAGAGTTGAAGAAGTCAGAAGATTTTGCTTTAGTTCGTGAGAAGTCGAAAAGAGTTGGTAGAATTCTTAGAAAGAGTGTTATTGATGGTGTTAAGAAAGAGAGTGAGTTGGGGTTTAGTGCATAAAAATGGGAACAAAAAGAGGTTGAAGAAAAGAGGAAGAATTTGGGGTTTAGTGCTTGAGAGTTTTAAGCATACTCAAAATGCAATATAATAATCGCTATCTGAAATCATTTTATTTAATTTAATATTCTTAATAATTTCTCTTGGAGAGTTTCTTAAAAAAAATTCATAATCTTCTACTGGAAGATTACCTTCATTAAAAAGATCTGATTTCCCTTCAACAGGTTTACCAGTTTCATTTTCATCATATCCACTAAGATAATTTGTTATCTTATATCCTAATTTTTTGTTTATCAAAGATCTCCGATATTTATTCGCTATATTTTCCAAAGTGTCTAACTTTTCTGAAATTATCTTATTGCAAACATCTTTAATTTTCTTATTTCCCATTTATTTCCACAATCTCAAAACTTTTTAAATCTTTCTATTTTGTTATCACTAAAGAATTAATAACTAATCACGGGATTTTCCAAATCCAACCCACACAAAATTATTTAAACATCAAAAATTTTATTTAAGATATGGAAAGCAAGAAAAATTCTGAAAATATAAAAATTGTAAAAATAAATGGAATTAAAACGAAAGTTGTTTTGCCAAAGACAATTAATAAAAAAGAATTTCCAAAAGAAATAAGAATGCCTCGAGAAAAGGTTGGCGGTTTAGTCTGCACCCTCTAAGTATTCTCTAACAGTTTTTACATTTGTATAGAATTCTCTCATATTTTTTGCATTATTTTCTTTTTCTGAAGTTATAAAAGGCATTTTCCTTAAATATGCAATATAAAGATGCAGACCATCTGGCAAATCTATTTTACACCTGCACAATTTTTCCATTAAATCTGGAGAGAAGTTTATTTCCTTTTTATTTGGAATTAGTTCTGATATCTTAAAATCTTCAAGAATTTTATTGTAAATCTCCCTTGCAGTATTTATTGAAACTGCATAAGAAGAATTTAATTTCCTAACAAATTCGTAACGAGTGATTATTGTAGTAAAACAAAAACTGCTTTTACCTACAACTTTGCTTAAAATTAAATCTTCTTTAATTTCTTTTAATTTTTTAGAAGGTTTTTTTAATTTTCTGATATTAGTAATTAACTTTAATCCATAAGGTAAGATAACTCCTGTATCTAAACAAACAAAATTCTTAGTGATAATTCTCTTAGACATTTAATAAAAAAATAAAGAGTAGTTAAATAATTTTTGTTGTTCAAAAAATCCACACCAAAAACCTTACAAAAACCTTTAAATACCCAAAATTTCTCAGTTTTATATTCCAGGGAAGTAAAATGAAATCCGCATTATTAACAATTACAGAAAATGCCAACAAGGAGATCACCAAGAAAAGGAAGCTTGCAATTTTGGCCTCGGAAGAGGATAAATAAGTTTTTGCCCAGAGTTAGATGGAGTGCTGTAAATTCTGATAAGAAATTAAAAGGTTTTGTTGGTTACAAGGCAGGCATGGTTTCTGTTGAAGTTAAGGACCTGACTGCGAATTCTATGACAAAAAACAAACACATTATAATTCCTGCAACAATTATTGAATGTCCTAAAATAAAGATTTTTTCTATTAGGTTTTACAAAAATGGTGTTGTTAAAAAAGATGTTTTAGCTGAACAATTAGATAAAGAATTAAAGAAAAAAGTTAAAATTCCAAAGCAAAATAAAGTTAAGTTGGATTCTGTGAAAACTGAAGATTATGATGATGTTTCTGTTATTATTTATACTATTGTTAAGAAAACAGGTTTAAAGAAAAAACCTGATTTGGCTGAGATTGGAATTTCCGGAGAAAGTGTTGAAGAGAAGTTGGCTTTTGTTAAGGAAAATTTAAATAAGGAAATTTCTGTTGTGGATGTTTTTGAATCTGGAAAGCTTGTTGATTTTAGAGGATTAACAAAAGGCAAGGGTTTTCAGGGACCTGTAAAAAGATTTGGAATTCATTTGAAATCGCACAAATCAGAAAAAGGTGTGCGAAGACCTGGGAATGTCGGACCGTGGCATCCTGCTCGTGTTACATTCAGAGTTCCAATGGCAGGACAACTTGGAAAATTCACAAGAGTTCATTATAATCAAAAAATTATTGCTGTTGGAAATGATGAAGCTGTTAAAGAAAGTTTGAAAGCAATAAAAAATTACGGAGATATTAATACAGATTATTTAATTGTTTCAGGTTCAGTCCAGGGACCTGCAAAGAGACAAGTTTTTATTACTGCTCCTTTGAGAAAAAGTAAAATGTCAGCGAAGAAAAATTATGAATTCGGGAGGGTTTTGAGATGAGATATGAAATTGATGAACAAAAAATGAAAATAGAAGGTGCAGAAGAAATTTGTAAAATAGGTATCAATTGGGCAGAAATTCACTTGAATAAAGAAGTTGATATATTGAAGGCAAATAAACAAATGCTTGCTGGAACATTAGACAAATTAGATGAAAATTACAAATCTAACTTAAAGATTTTGGGGCAAGAGAGTTATCAAGGAAAAATAATTTGTATTGAAAATTATCTCGGACAACCTATTAAAGAAAAATATGAAAAGATATTAAACAAATTAATTGAATCAAAAATTAATGAAGTAAAAAACTATCAACCTATAAAATGAAAACTAAAACATATGATATAACAGGGAAGGAAAAATCTGAAATTAGTTTGCCTAAAGAATTTTCAGCTAAAATTAGAGAAGATATTGTTGCAAAAGTTTTGGAAGCTAAGAAGAGACAACAACCTTATTCTCCGTCGCCAGTTGCAGGAAAACAACATTCTGCTAAAGGAAAAATTGTTCACAGAAGACATGTTTGGAGAAGTGGTTATGGTAGAGGACAATCAAGAGTTCCAAGAAAAATATTTTCACAAAAAGGTACAAGATTTAATTGGGAAGCTGCAGAAGTTCCTCAGGCAAGAGGAGGTATGAGAACTCATCCGCCAAAGATAGAACACTTTTTGAAAGAACTTAAAATAAATAAAAAAGAATTAAAGATTGCTTTTGTTTCTGCATTAAGTGCAACAGCATCGGAAAAATATGTTACAGGAAAATATTCTACAATTGAGAAGTTGGATAAAAAAGTTCCTTTCGTGGTAACTCTTGGAAATTCTGAGAAATTAAAGGTTAAAGAATTACTTAATGGTTTGAAAAATATTCTTGGAGAAGAATTATATAATATTGCAATAAAGAAAAAATCTGTGCGTGCTGGTCGAGGAAAACTTCGTGGTCGGAAATATAAATCAAATGCAGGAATGTTGTTTGTTATTGGAAAAGATGAAGTTGTAAAAACAAAAATGTTTGAAGTTAAATCTGTTAATGAACTTGGTGTAACTGACTTGGCTCGAGGAGGATTAGGAAGATTAACTGTTTATACTGAAAAAGCTGTTAAGGATTTGGATGAAAGATTAGGAGGAAAGGGAGAATGAATAGTGTAGATAAGAAAGTTATTGAAAACTGGAAAACAGATAAAGAAGTATTTGATAATTTAAAAACAGATGATATAATTGAAGGAGGAATGGTTGTAGACGAAACTAGTACAATAAACAATGTAAAATTTGTAAGTACATATTCACGAAGAGGTGAAAATCAGATAATTAGCGCGTCTTACTCTTGGTCAGATAAAGATAATGAAATAGATAATTATTACTTTGGAGTATTTGATAAAGAAAATTCATTTCCTCCAGCTTATAAGAATGCGGATAAAATTTTAGTGAGGGCAGGATTATGAAACCAATAGCAACTGAAAAAGCAGTAATGAAAATTGAAGCAGAAAATGTTATGACGTTTGAATTTGATAAACGGAAGTCTAAAGACGAGATTAAGAAAGAGATTGAGGAAGTTTTGGAAGTTAAGGTTGACAAATTGAGGACGCAAATTCGAAACAATAAAAAAATTGTTTACGCTAAATTAAATTCAAAGAATCTTGCAATTGATGTTGCAACGAAGCTGGGGATGATGTAAAATGATAGAAAGAGTAAAACAAAATTATAAAATTAGAAGAATGAATTCAGAAATTTCTGAGATTATTGATGGTGCATATGAAACATTTAACCGAAACTTTTTTTATTCTGAAGGAGAAGAATTTGACGAAAAAACAAAGAAAGCTAAAAAAAATTATCAAATTGAATTCAATAATAAAAAAATAGAAATGGAAAATAAAGGGTTTGTCATTGGAAATTCCTTAGATAATTTATCCGAAGAGATATTTTATTTGCACGCATTCGGAACAAAAATTGAATTCGGGAAATTCAAGAAAAATAAATTAAATGAAATTAGAAAGTTAAACTAAAAATGGGAAAAAGAATAATTCAACAGGCACGTGGAAAAGGAAGTTCAACTTATCGAGTTAGACGAAAAGCATTTAGTCATAAAGTTCAATATCCAAAAACAATTCCTGCTGAAGGAAAAGTTTTAAAGTTGTTTTCATCAGCTGGACATTCAGCTCCTTTGGCTAAAATAGCTACGAGTGAAGGAAGTTTTTACATTCCTGCATTTAAGAGAATGGTTCAGGGAGAGAAAATAAATTTAGATGGTAAAGAAATTGTTAAAGGAAATATTTTGAAATTAAAAGACATTCCTGTTAAGACAAAAGTTTATTGTATTGAATCGCGTCCTGGCGACGGGGGAAAATTCATAAAGACAGCAGGAAGTTCTGCAGAAGTTGTGAGAGTTGTTGGAAACAAAGTTCATGTTTTAATGCCGTCGAAAAAGGAAAAACCTTTTAATTCAAATTGCCGGGCTATTATTGGCGAGGCAGCTGGGCATGGCCGAACTGACAAACCTATTGTTAAAGCAGGAAAACAATTTTACATTAAAAAAGCAAAAAGTAAATTATGGCCTCGGACAGGTGCATTGAAAGTTAATGCAATCGACCATCCATTTGGTTCAGGACGTGGAAAGAATCCAAAGAGCAAGATTGCAAAGAGAAATGCCCCACCAGGCAGAAAAGTTGGTTTATTGAGACCAAAGAGGACAGGTAAAAGAAAATGATTGAAGAAGAAATTTCAGAAAACAGATATAAAATGAAGCAATTAAAGAAGTGTTATCAACGTAGAGGATTGTATAAGTCATTCTTACATTTTTGTGTAGGTGCATCAGTTGCTACAGTATTAATAATATCTAATTATAAATCTCCTAAAGAAAAAATTCTTGAAAATGATTTATCAGAAAATAAATTCATTGTAGAATATCTAAATAGTGAAAATTATGAATCAATGGAAAAAAAATATCGGAATAAAGGCATATATGTAATAGCTGGTTTAGGTCTGGGTCTTGCATTGGCAGCGACTTTCTCTGCATTAAAAAATGTAAATAACGATGAAAAAATAAATAAATTAGAAAAAGAACTTGAAATTAGAAGATTAAAATGACAGAACAAACAGAAAGAAAAAAATTCAAATATCGTGGGAAGGACATCGAAGAATTGAAAGCTTTGGATACTCGTGAGGTTGCGAAATTCCTTCCTTCACGTTCAAGAAGAACTGTTCTTAGAAATTTTCAGGAGATTGAGAATTTTGTTGCGCGATGCAAAAAGAAAATTGCAAAAGGCAAGAAAATAAAAACTCATTTAAGAAAAATGATTGTTGTTCCGCAAATGGTTGGAATGAATATTCAAGTTCACAGAGGAAATAATTTTGTTCCTGTGGAAATTGTTCCTGAAATGATTGGGCATTTTCTCGGAGAGTTTGCTCCGACGAGAAACAGAGTCGCTCATACAAAAGCAGGAGTAGGTGCAACTAAAGGAAGTAAATCAAAGAGTAAGAAATAAAATGACTGAAAAACAATACGCTCCATCGGCAAAAGACAAAAAAATGACTGAAAAAAAGGTCAAAGTTCCAGCTGAAGCTCCTATTCAAAAAACACCTGTTAAAACAGAAATTAAATCTGAAGATAAAAAAATCTCAGAAGAAAAAATAGAAGAAACTAAAACAGAAATTAAAGACGAGAAAAAAGAAACAAAAAAACAACCTGTTAAGAAAATTAAGAAAGACATTGCGGTTGTAAATGCTTCAAGTGTTAATGTTTCAACAAAATATGCAGTTGCAATTTGCAAATTCATTAAAGGAAAAAGAATTGGCGACGCTATCCGGGATTTGGAAGAAGTTATTGTTAAGAAAAAACACATTCCAATGGTCGGAGAATACGGACACAAGCATGGCGTCGGCAAAATCGCATCTGGTGCAGGAAAATATCCTGTTGATGCTTCAAAACATTTTATTGTTTTGCTCAAAAGTTTGTCTGGAAATGCAAATGCTAATGATATGGATGAGCCAATTGTTGCTGAAGCAATTGCAAACAAAGCTCGTCGGCCAATGGGAAGATTTGGAAGATGGGAAAGAAAAAGAACACATATTAAATTACTTGCTCGTGAGAAAAAA
>CAYXDU010000004.1:11764-17126 GCA_964463895.1 Candidatus Woesearchaeota archaeon
TAAAATGGAAGAAAAACAAACTGTAAAATTTAAGAAAGAAGAATTTGCAATTAAGGAAATTGTAAGAAAGTCAATTGGAAAAGGAAAAATGTCACGAGTTAGAATTGAGTATACTCCTGTTGGGGAAAAGGTAATTATTTCAACTGACAAGCCGGGATTGGTTATTGGTCGTGGTGGAGAAAGTTTGAATGAACTTACAGATACTTTGAGAAAAAATTTCAAGTTCCAGAATTTGCATATTGAAATTGAAGAAATTACAGAGCCAGCTTATGATGCTCAGATTATTGCAGATGAAATTGCTTTGGGATTGGAAAGATTCGGGCCTTTGAAGTTTAAAGTTATTGCTTACAGAACTTTGGAAAAAGTAATGAAAGCAGGTGCACTTGGTTGTGAAATTCGGTTGAGTGGAAAACTTCCGAGTTCGAGGGCAAAGACATGGAGATTTGCTCAGGGTTGGCTAAAGAAAACCGGAGATAGTGCAAAAGTTGTAAGTCGTGCCCAAGCGCGTGCAGAAACAAAACCAGGAACAGTCGGAGTTAAAGTGAGTATTTTATCACCCCATGCAATAATGAAAGACAGAATTACAATTAATGAAAATTTAATTAATGAATTGAAAAAAAATGCTGTTGAGATGAACGAGCCAGATGAAAAAGTTAAGAAAACTAAAAAGAAGGTAGTGAGGAAAAAATGAAATATTCAGAATTAAAAAAATTAAGCAAACATGACAGAGAAAAGAAATTGAAAGATTTAAAAATGGAACTTGTTAAAGAAGGAGTTTCAAAGCAAGGCGGAAACAAATCTGCAAAGATTAGAAAAATTATTGCACGAATAGAAACACTCAACACAACTGAAAATAAATCATCAGGAGTTGGGAAAAAATAAACACACAATGGAAATAGATCCAACAACAGGATTGCCAGTTCAGGCAATAGAATGGGAAGATCTTGCAAAGGGCTCCCAAAAAATACGGATAACAACCGACAAAAAACGATATGGAAAGATTGTTACTCTGGTTAGTGGATTCGACAAAGGAATCGACGTGAAGAAAATCGCAAAGAGTTTGAAAAACGAACTTGCTTGCGGTGGAACTTTTCGGGACAACGAAGTCGAATTGCAAGGTGAGCACACAAAGAAAGTAAAACAAGTCCTAGTAAAATTAGGGTTTGATGAAACTTCAATAGAAGGTTGATCTGAACATTCAAAAAATAGAAAATGGCAGAAAAGAAAAGGACAAAAGTAGAGAGAAAGAAATCAAAATTAGCTGAAGCTAAAATAGTTGAAACTGGAGAAGAAATGGAGAAGAAAATTAATCCGCGAGGAAAAATCTTTGAAGGTATTGTGAAAAAGAAATTCAATAAAAGAGTTGTAATTGAATTTGAGAGAAATGTTTATATTAGAAAATACGAACGTTATGCTCCTTCAAGGACAAAGATTCACGCGAGACTTCCTGAAGCAATGGAAAAAGAAATTAATGTTGGAGATTTGGTAAGAGTTCAGGAATGCAGACCTTTGAGTAAAATTATACATTTTGTTGTTGTTCAAAAAATTAAAAGTGCAGATGAAAATTTGAATGGAGGGGGGGAGTAAAATGAGAGCAATATCAACACGAGCTACAGAAGGATTGAATTTAGGAGCAATAATGGTTGCTGCTGATAATAGCGGTGCGAAAATTGTGAAGTTAGTTGGTGTTAAAAAAGCAAAGGCAAAAAAAGGAAAGCAGGTTGCTGGAAAAATTGCTGATTGGGTTAAAGTTTCAATTCGTAAAGGTATTCCGGACATGAAAGGAAAAGTTTTTGATGCAGTTATTGTTCGGCAGAAAAAACCATTCAAAAGAAACACTGGTGAGAGAGTTGCATTTGAAGACAACGCAGTTGCGATTTTGAAAGACGACAAAGGCAATCCAAAAGGAACACAAATTAAAGGACCAATTGCAAGGGAGGTTCAGGAGCGATGGGCACAGGTTGCGAAAATTGCTTCAGTGGTTTATTAAAATGACAGAAAAAAATATTGAAATGTTGGCAAGGTTTGGAGAAGCAATTTTATTGAATAATATATCAAATAATCTCGCAAGTGCTGATAAGTTACTTCAATCCCAAGGAATCCAAAAAAAGGATGAGGTAATAAAATATCTTAAAGAAGCAGAAAAAAATTATGAAATGTTGAGCGAATGGATTGGAAGGTCAGAAAGATATGAAATGTTGATTAATGGGATTAAAAACAGGTTATTATATTAAAATGAAAAAGAAATTTTCAACAAAGTGGAAAGCAAGTAAACAGCCTCGGAAACAGAGGAAGTATAAAGCGAATGCACCATTGCATTTGAAGGCGAAATTTGTTAATGTGAATCTTGCAAAACCGTTGAGAAAAAGTGTTGGTAAAAGAAATATTCAAATTAAGAAAAATGATAAAGTTAAAATTATGCGTGGAAAGTATAAGGGAAAACAAGGAAAAGTCTTGAGTGTCAGTATAAAATATGCAAAAGTTTATGTTGAAAATATTCAGGTTACAAAAATGGATAATTCAAAAGCAAATGTTCCATTGAAACCTTCAAACTTGCAAATAATTGAAATGGCTGAGAGAGGAAAAAAAGTTAAGAAAGTAGAAGAGAAAAAAAGCGAAGGAGTTAAAAAAGAAGATTCAAAAAGTAAAGATAAGGAGAAGAAAAAATGAAAGCAAATCAAAGATTTTCATTCATCCGAAAAAATTGCAGAGGTGATTTTGAATGAGACATCTAAAACGTGAAGCAGTTCCAAAAAACTGGCCTGTTCCGAGGAAGGGAACAACTTTTGTAGTCAGACCTAACGCTAATTTGGAAAGAGGAATACCTGTGTTAATCGCAGTCAGAGATTTATTGAAAATTGCAAAAAACAGAAAAGAAGTAAAAAAAGCAATTAATGCAAAAAATGTTTTAGTTAATGGCAAAGTTCCAAAAGATGAAAAAAATTCAATTAGTTTGGGAGATATTGTTACAATTGTTCCGGCAAAGAAAAATTACAAACTTTCTTTAAAGGAAAACGGGAAATTTACATTAGAAGAAATTTCAGAGAAAGATTCTGGCAGGAAAATCTCAAAAGTTGTTGGAAAGAAAATTTTGCGTGGTAAAAAAACTCAATTGAATTTAAATGACGGAAGGAATTTAATTTGTGATAAAGAATGCAAAATTAATGATTCAGTTTTGATTGATTTCAAAAGCAAAAAAATCGCCAAAGTTCTTCCTTTAAAAGAAAAATCCTCTGTTATGGTTTTTGCAGGTAAACACGCAGGGAAGGTTGGAGAAATTGAAAAATTAAAACCTGAAAGAAAAATGGCGTCAGTAAAAACTGAAAAAGGAAAAATTAATGTTTTAATTAAACAGCTTATGGTGGTTGAATAATGACAAAAGAAAAAACTGAATCAAATCCAATGCAAAAAGTTAAAATTGAGAAAGTTGTTTTAAGTATAGGTGGAACTGGAGATTATTTGGACAAAGGTTTCAAACTTTTGAAATATCTTACTGGAAAAACTCCAATGAAAACTTGTGCAGGGAAGAGGATTCCGACATGGAATGTTCGTCCGGGCTTGGAAGTTGGAACTGTTGTAACATTGCGTGATAAAGATAAAGAAAATTTCCTAAAAAAAATGCTTGCGACAGTTGATAATAAATTAAAGAAAAAACAAGTTAGTGAAAACACACTCTCATTTGGAATTAAAGAATATATTGAAGTTCCGGGTGTTGAATACCAAAGAGAAATTGGAATTATGGGATTTGATGTGACCGTAACATTCAAAAGAGCTGGAAGAAGAGTTAAATTAAGAAAAATTAAGAGAAGTAAAATGAGAAAGAAGCAAATAATTTCAAAAGAAGAAATAATTAAATTCATGGAAGAAAAATTCCAGACGGAGTTTAAGTAAAATGAAATTGCAAGAATTAATACTTGGAGGAGAGTGCGATTTTGATTTAGGAGGGGGCATGGGACTTGAAAGAGGAAGATTACTTAAAATTAATGGAAATAAATATACTGTTCAATATCTTAAAAAACCTGAAGTAAGATATATTGGCCAAGCAAGTATTAGATATCATACAGAAGAAAGCAGAGAAGGTGAACCCATCATATATTTTAAAGAATGGATAGTCGACATTAAAAAAAATCAGAATAAGGAGATACAAAACTAAAATGACAGCAAGTAATCATGAAAAAATGTTGAAGCAGTTGAAGAACAAACCTGTAAAGATGCAAAAATATTTAAAACACAATAAGCCGAAAAAAAGAACAACTGGAAAAGCTTTGCGAAGATGCGAGCAGACAGACCAATTCGGAGGACACATAAAAATGTATGGATTGAATTTATGTCGTCAGGCTTTTAGAGAAATTGCGGAGGAACTTGGTTTCAAGAAATATAGTTAAAATGGAAACAAAAACAGAAATTAAAAAAGTAAATAATTTAGAAGAATGGAATGCTTTAGAAATTGGAGATAAATTTTTAGGAATCAATATATTTAAAAAAGAAACAGAAATGACTTTCAGCGGTAATGAAAATAATTTCTCAAGATATCTTGAATCATATACAAATGTGGCAAATGATCCTACTATTAGAGAATATATGGTTGAAAAAGAAAAAATAGAATTCGATAAAGGAATCATCAATCCCTTGGAAATAAAAGAAACTAAACACTATCTTAAAAGCTTGGATAGAGGTTATGAAAGAAAGTTAAAAATAATTAAAGGAGGACAAAATTAAAATGAGTCACGATGTTGTTGCTGATGGATTGAACATGTTGCGGAATGCAAAGGTAGCTGGGAAAGAAAATGTTAAGATAAAGATTATTTCAAATGTTCTTATAGAAGTTCTTAAGATAATGAAACAAGAGGGTGCGATAAAGAAGTATAAAATTGACGCAAAGGAAAAATCTTTGACAGTTACTCTTGGAGATTTGAAAGAGTGTAAAGCAGTTAAGCCAAGATTTACTTGTAATGTTGACCAGATTGAAAAATACAGAAGAAGATATTTGCCTGCAAGAGATGTTGGAGTTTTAATTTTGTCAACTAACAAAGGTTTAATGACATACAAAGAGGCGCTTGAAGAAAATATTGGAGGGTGCTTAATTGCATATTTCTGGTAAGATGAGTGAAAAAAATATTGAAAAAATAATTGCCTATGCAGAAAGAGCGATAAAATCGGAAATTGAAAATTCTTTATTTAAATCTAGAGAAGGTATCAGGCTTCATCGATATGGAATGTATGTTGCTTCAACACAAGATGCGGCAAGAAAAATCCGAGAAGCAGAAGAGATGGGTTTTGAAGTTGGAAAATATTCACAAAGATTAAATGAGATACATAAAGAATACAGAAAATGAAAAAACCATTATCGCAAATAATTGAA
>CAYXDU010000005.1:0-14829 GCA_964463895.1 Candidatus Woesearchaeota archaeon
TTCCGGGCTTGGGTGCAGGACAGGCATCAATTCTTGGACACACAATTTCAAATCCTCGTTCAAAAAACATTTCAGACAAAAAAGGATTTTTAATTCTCCTCGGTGCAACAAACACTTTAGTAATGGGATTTTCCTTTATCACACTTTATCTCATTTCAAGAACAAGAACCGGCTCAGCTTTAGCAATTCAGGAACTTCTCGGAACAATTGATTTTAAAACAACTTTGCTTATCATCATCACAATTATAATCTCAGGAATAATTTCTTTTTTTCTTGCAAAATTCCTTGCAAAAATTTTCACTCAAAATATCCAAAAAATAAATTACACAAAACTTTCAATTGCAACTTTAATTTTCATTGCAATCCTGACTTTAATAATTTCAAAATTTCTCGGATTAATTATTTTAATAATCTCAACACTCACAGGATTATACTGCATTTCATTAAAAGTCCGGAGAACAAACATGATGGGCGCGCTGTTGATTCCTACGATTTTGTATTATTTATTTTAAAGAAAAAAATTCTTTTAAAAAAGTAATTAAAGAAGATTTCTCTATTTCCGCTGGAGGATATTCGTCCTGATAACTTTTGTTTGAATTTATTAATCCGTTTGGAAAAGAATAAACTGTTTCAATCTTTCTTCCTTCAAAAAAATCTTTATACTCCATAAAATTCAAAATAAATCTCTCTTTTTAAAAATTTATATTCAAAACCACTTACTAATCGCTTCCTGTTTCTCCAATTCCTTCCCAAAAATACTGTCAATATATCCCTTAACTAATTCTAAATTTTGCTGAAGATATTTTGAAAGATTGTAACTCTTTGCTAAATCAAGAGCAGGTTGCAGATATTTTTTTATTCCACCTTCGTGAATTGTAAAAATCAACTTCCCTTTGCAAACAGGACAAACCCCATTCAACGGAGGCCTTCTGACAATTTCATTGCAAGCAACACATCTAAATTCCTGCTGTGAAAATTTTCTTAAATTACCTCGCATATCCCGGATAAAATGCCTTTCTATTACCAACCTCGCTGTATCAGGTGCATCAACCGCCCGGATTTTTTCAACCAAAGCCATCTGATGCTGAACTTTTTCCTGCATTGTACCTAAAAGTTTATACGAAGAACACAAAACACCGTCGTTAAAATTGTTTGTATCATGAGTAAATCCAATTCCCTTAAAAGGATTTTTCCCTTCTTTCAAAACATTTTTTATAATTAAAATTGACTTCACCTCACTTGAATGCAAACCTTGCTCTGCTTTTTTATACAATTCCAAAGGATAATTTCCTTCAGGAACAACCTCCAAATCCAAAATCTGATCATCAACTTCTCCGGCATCAATTTTTGCATTCAAAACCAAAGGAGCATCCTGAGTTCCACCTCGATGGGAAGGCAAAAACTTTCGAGAAAAATTTAACAAAACATCTCCCAGCAACATTACAGCCGCCTCGTCTCCATCACAATCTCTCCTCACTGCAGCATGCATATAAGGACTCGCCAAAAGCCCCTGTGTTTTTGAAAAACCAACAAATCTGCAAATAACTCCTGCACAATTATGCGGCGCCATGCAAACACCCAGCTTGCCGACGAGGTCTTCTTTCTTTTTTATATCATAAAATTTTTCCAAACCATAAAATTTCTTCAGAAGTTCATCAATAAAATTAGAAACATTCATAAAAACATCATCGCATTTTTCATCAAGAGAATCAGGACTGCACGGCAAAATAATATCATGGGGCATTAGCTCCAAAATTTGCTCTTCATTTTCCAACACATTTCCATTAACATCTTTATCATAACCAATTTCTCTTAATTTTTCAATACTGACAGAAATTTCCTTTGGCTTAAAATGCGTTACAGGCAACTCAGTTGCATCAATTCTTATTGTTCCGTCCTTATTCACCTGTAAACCATACTTTGCTCTCAAAACGCCTTTAACCAAATGCTCCATAATTTTTTCTTCAGAACTCATTCCCCGAATTCCCTTAATTAAAACAGGTGCTTCATTTTTTGTCATTCCCAAAATTTCCAAAGCATTTTGATAATAAAAATTTATATCCAACTGTCTATTTTGGTATCCCAAACCTTCTAATTCAGATGATTCAATCTTTTTAGAAAAACTTTTTTCCTTTATCCTGGGAAAATAAAATTCTTTTTTTGTTTTGCTTCCACAATTTTCACAAGTTCTGTAAATTGTTTCTTTATCACATTTCTCACAATAATTCAAGGGAAACGCACTATAAACTCTTCCAACTTCACACGCCGCCTGCAAACTTCTTAATCTTCCTCCCTCGCTACCAACAGGAAAAAGCATATTCGGACTGCCTGTCAATTTCCTGAGCTTGGCTTTTTCAGGACGCCCCATTCGCGAACCAATAAATTCTCCTGCCTTGTCTTTAATTTCCAATTCACAAAGTTTATTTATTTCCCCAAGAACTTTTTCATTTTCAAAATTTATTTTTTTCTCAAATTCCAAAATTTCCTCTCTTAAATTCCTTTCTTTTTCAAGATCAAAATCCAAACCTAAATTAAAAAGCAATGCTTTTGAATTTTTTTCAGAAAGAACAACATTTTCCAAGGTCACTTCATGCTCAATTCCCAAAAGTTCCAAAGCCCTCTTTCCAATTTCAAATTCTTCCTGCTCTTCTTTATTATAAGGAAAAATTATTTTCTTCTGAATTTTTGAATTCTTCAGCCATTCAACCAAACTTTTAAACTCTTCTTTGGAAATTTGTGTCCAATAAAAAATAAATTTTGGATTTAAAGGAATTTCATTTTTCCTGCTTAACTGCACAGCGTCGTCAAAATTAATTTCAAAACCATTGGTTTTTTCTTCAGAATTTTTTTCTTTTAATTCTAATTCCCACCATTCCTCAACATAACCAGGTTTTATTAAATCAGAATTTCTATTAACAACATCACTAAATGGAAAAAGCATATCTCCCAAATAAATAATTTCATCAATATCTGGATAATATTTTTTTGCTTCTTCTCTTGTTTTTAATTTTTTCACACTTCCATTAAATAATTTTACAATAGGCCCGTCAATTTTATCACAGGATGCAACTGCACATCCTTTTGTGGGTTTTTCGATTTTCAATTGGGTTCCAATTGCAATAAACCCGTCAGTAACAGCCATTGTCGCTGGATGCAAAGCCACAGCAGAAAAACCAGAATTTCTTCCCCTCCCATATCGAAATCTAAAACCTCCACTTTTAGAAGGATGCCCAAATACCGGCCTGCCTGCAACTAAATCCTTAATATACGTCGGTGAATCATCTTTTTTTCCCTTGTCTCGTTTCTCATGCAATTCAACATATTCCCCAAGCCAATCAAAACCAGACATTTTAATTCCTTTCTCTTTTGCTTGATTAACTAATCTCAAAACTTTTGCAGCTTTTTGAGCTAAACCTTCTGCCATAACAAGACAAAAACCACTTCTCAAATAATCAGTATCTACCCTAGATAAATTCTTATGATTTGGAACTTCAATTTTTTCAGAAGCATCACCTGCAATTTGAATAGGCATTTTCCTTGCCAAAAACAAAGCCTCTTCTTCTGTTGGCATATACTGTAAGTTAGTTATTCTGTCATGAAAATGCTCAATCTCTGCCCAAACTCTTTTTACCTCTTCTTCTGTTGCATCATATTTTGCATAACCAAATAATTCTCTTAAATAATCTACAATTACCGTAGAAATTGCGGCACCTGTTGCACTTGCACTTCTAATTGGTCCTGAAAAACTTGCTTCTAAATATTCTTTTCCATCACGAGTTTTTCTAACTTTTAAACCAGTAAAGCCTTCAATTGGCGACGACACAACACCCAAAGTATAATAAGCCATACCAACTCTTGCTCCTGCATCAATTGCCTGCAAGGTATTTTCAAATTCACAAAATTTCTGCTTTGCAACTTCTTCAGATATCTTAAAAACAACAGCTGGATCAAGTTTCCCATAATCTTTTTCCAACTCTAAAATCCGTTTTGCAATTCCACTTCCAACCATTTGAGGGTAAATTGTTCCAATCAATCCGACAACCTTTTCAGCCATGCTCATAGCAAGAGGAATTTCAACTTCATCAACAGGATCCAACCCTTTTGCCCTCGCAATTTGTGCAACTGCATAAACCTTGTCAACTTCTTTTTTCAAATTTTCAAAATATGTTTGAGTGTTCATTTTTGAACTATTCTCACTTTTTTAACTAATTTGGACTTCTCTTTTTCTATTTCAAGAAGTTCAAAATATTCTTTAGACAAAAAACTCAAATTTTTATAAGAGCCATTTACCAAAACTTCAGGATCAATATATCTAAATTTCTTTTTTAATTCAATTCCATTTTCAGATTCAACAACATCGAAACCTTTTTTCAAAATATTCAAATTATCTAAAATAAAGTCATCTTTTGAATTTTCCAAAATATCTAAGATATAATCATCAGTTTTATTAAAATCTTCAAAAGAAATTAACCCTTTTTCCAAACCTTTTTTTAATGTCTGGGATAAAAGATAATATCTTGTTCTTGCCTCATCTCCCGCCCAATGATTTTTCTGCAAATCAACATATTCTTTTGCAAAAATTTCTGCAATCTCTTTATTTTTAAAAACAATCTGATTTTCTTTAACTATTAAATCTTTTAATATTTTTTCAGAAAGCTTAGAACCTCCTTTAAGAAAAATCTCTCTCAAGGAATAATCAATCCTATCTGCACACAAACTTGGAGCTTTTTTTTCCAATAAAGGAAAATTTTCATGATTAGAAATTCTTCTATAATCCAAATCAAAATTTGCAAGAATTTCTGGGATTTCAGAATTTTTAATGATTTTTAAAAGGGTCTCATCTTGGTAATTCTCTTTAGTCGGATCTCCAACAACCCAATCAATAACATGTGAAAAAGCAGTATGAGAAATATCATGAAGCAATCCAGCCACCTGCTCTTCCAAACCAGCCCCCAACCTCCTTAACAAAACCATAACACCTAAAGAATGCTCATACCTAGAACCCCCTTTTCTATGATAATATTCATTAGGCATCCCCAACTGAGAAACTCCTTTTAATCTCTGAACACTTGGAGAATAAATCAACTCTTCTAAAACTTTTTCATTTATTTTTTCTCTTCCATAAATTCTATCTAAAATTTCCATTCTAAACACTTTTCTCCTCCAATTCTTCACTGTCTTCAAAATCCAAAATTTTAACTGCGCGGGTTTTCAGATTCACCATCGGAACTTTGCAATGGTCTGGCTTATTCCCAAATTTTTCCTGATAAGGAGTCATTGCTTCCCAGCACGAAATTGAAATAACAAGAATATTATTATAATAACTAATCCCGCATTTATGCGTGTGTCCTGAAACAAAAATATCTGGGATTTTTTTTATCATCAAAGCATCTTCTTCAAAAGGATAATACTGTGTTGAACCATGCGTCGGAGCAAGATGTCTGTTCTTCAGCAAATACTTCATAATTTCTTCAGGAGAATTCATTGCATCCTTTTTAACCAGCGAGGGAATATTTCCTGCATAATAAGGAAAAGAAAAACCATGATAAGTCAAAACATTCCAGCCAGAAAAATTTTTTTCTTCATCAAAACCAATATTAACAACGCAGGGATTTTGTGTTAAAAAAACATTCTCCATATCATAAAGTGCCCAGGCATATTTTTCATTCATTGCCGGCTGCGGCTCCATAACCCTCACCCCGTCGTGATTTCCAGGAGAAATAATTATATGAATATCTTTTCTTATTTTTCCAAGCAAATCTGCCAAACCGCAAAACTGCTCTTCTAAATCACTAATCTCCAAATCGAATTCCTGATTAGGATAATTTCCAACCCCTGTTACAACATCTCCGACTAAAAACAAATATTTTATTTTTGAAACTTCATCTTCAGTTCCGGGAACTTCTCCATTAAGATATTTAACAAACTTTTCAAAACCTTTTTTCAAAAATCTCTTGCTGCCAAAATGAAAATCCCCAATAAACAAAGCACACTCTTCTTCAGGAGAATTTTTTCTTTCAGCTAATTTTGCTTCAGGAAAAATAACCTCATTAGCAAAAAAGATCTCATTATTTCCCGAGCCTGTAAAACCCAAAACAGAATCCAAAGCAATATCCTGTGCCTGTTCATAAAGCTCATCTTTATTTTGATTAATCAAAACCTTCAACTTTCCTGTAAAATCTTCCACTTCAAGAATTATATTTTTATTTTTTGTAACACTTTTGTTTGAAACAATTCCTATAATAGAAAAATTACTTCTGCTTCCGGAAATTTTACTTATTGAAACAAGATTATTCAAAGAACCATGTTCCTGCAAAAGCACCCTCATTTGATCAAACCTATTCCGAAAATACCTTGTAAAATCCTTAACCTCAAGTTTCTTCTCACTCAATTTTGCAAAATCAGTTATCCTAACATTCCCTTTTTTATTAAAATTATTCTCAATCAAATTAACATCCAAAATTTTTTCAGATTTGCCTTCAACAACTTCTCTTAAAATCTCAATACTCAAACCCAATTTTATTTTTAATTTCTCAAGTTTCTTTTGTTTTTCTTCAGGCAATTCTAGAAAAACCTGGTTAACTTTGTCGCGATTATTATAAAACAAATTTTTTGTAATAATATTTTGGTGGGTTTTATTTTTAATTTTTTCAATAATAATTTTCACAGATTCAAAATCACTTTCATCATCAAATAAATCTAAAACTTCTTTATCAACTAGTAAACCATTCTCAAGACAAAATTGCAGTATTTGCTTATGCATTTTATTCCCTATATAATTTAATTGTAATTCATTGAATCTTCAATAATCTCTTTGACTTTTTTCAGGATAGTATTTGAAATAGCAAGTTTTATTTCTCTCATTCTTCCTCCGCGGCCTTTTGAAATAACTCTTACATTAATAATTCCTAACATATCAAATTCCTGAATAATATCTGAAACCCGACGCTGTGTCAAAACTTCACATCTGTTTTTGGAACACAAATCCTGATAATAATTATAAACATCCCCTGTAAAAATAGAATTCTCTTTATTTTTCTCAATTAAATTTATTATAGAATACAAAACTAACTGAAACTGTTTTGGCTCTGATTGAACAATATCTAAAATTTTATCTTTTTCAATTTTTTCATTTGCTTCATCAATATGTTTTAATAAAATTCTCTTATAACCAGCTCTTTCTGCTAATTCTCCGGCAACTCTCAGTAAATCCAAAGCCCTTCTTGCATCACCATGCTCTCGCGCTGCAAAAGCAGCACACTTTGCAATAACCCCTTCTTCAACAACACCTTCTCTAAATGCCATCTGTGACCTCTTATTCAAAATATCCTGCAACTGAACAGCATTATAAGGAAGAAAAACAATTTCCTCTTCAGAAAGTGAACTCCTTACCCGAGGATCAAGCCCATCCAAAAAAGTCAAATTATTACTTATGCCTACAATACAAATCTGCGTCTTAGACAACTCTGAATTCAACCTGGTTAAGTTGTATAAAAAATCACTTGAAATTTTCTTAACTGTTTGGTCAATCTCATCTAAAACCAAAACAAGCAGCTGCTTTTCATTATCAATTAAATCAATAAACCTTCCATAAACTGCCTGAGTCGGCAAACCTGTATCAGGGACTTCACCTCCCATTTTTTTAATCAACTCTGCGAGAATTCTATATTCAGTATCAGCTATTTTTTTTAATTTGCAATTTAAATATTCTATTCTCAATTTAAATTCATCGCTTTTTGTGAATCTCTTGATAAGTTCATCTCTAACAAATTGAATTGAAAGTGTTTTACCTGTTCCTGTCTTGCCATAAAGAAACAAATTACTCGGTCTCTCCCCCCTCAATACTGGAGCAAGAATTGAAGCAACTTGCTTTATCTGGTTATCCCGATGAGGAATTTCACTTGGTTTATGGCTTGTCTGAAGCAAAGTTTTGTCCCTAAAAATACCTTCTTTATTAAAAAAATTAAAAATCCCATCCATATCTAATTTTGGTTTATTTGAATTCATTTTACTTTCACCTTTTTAATCACAACATTTACAAAAACAACCACAAATCTCTGACAGGTTGATTTCCTATGGAAAAATTTGTATTTGTAAGATTATCAACGGAAAAAATAGTATTCATTATATAAATGATTATTAGTACTAAATAATTAATACACCATTATTTCTCATGGAAATTTAATATTATGGTTTTACTAAATTTTTTCATTTATGCATTATTATTTTTTATTTTTTTCATTTATGCATTATTATTTTTTATTATACTATTTCATCTATATACTATATAATATAAATTTTTTTAAATAAATAATATAAATAAAAACAAAACATTTCTTTTTTAAATCTTTCTAAGCGAAATCATAGGGTCAGGGTCAAAACTTTCTTTACATTTTTATCTTAAATGTTCTTTATTCCAATAAGCATCTCTTCTAAACTCTATATAATTTCACAGAAAACTTTATAAATTTATTAAAACTGGATTGTTTATGCAAATAGAAAAAACTCCTTTTAATATTTTAATAGGAAAGATGATTGTAACAAAAGAAGGCAAAAGATTAGGCTTTGTTAAAGACATTCTTTTTGAAACTCGTTCAGGAGAATTAATTAATATTATTGTTAAAGATACAACCCCTTATACAAGAAACCTAAATCTTGAAAAAACAACTTCTAATGAATTTTTAATACCCCACAGTGCAATTGTTGCAATAGGGGATTTTGTTATTGTTTCTGAAGAAGACCTAATCTAATAATAAATTATTTTAAAATAATTACATAAATAATTTAAAAATTTCAATTAACCACCCAAATCTTTAAAAACAAAAATATAATAACATGAATATGAAACTAATAGGATTCAATTTTTCAAAGATTCATGCAGAAAAAGCAGAAAAACCAAGCGGACAATCAATAAATGTAAAATCTAACATAGACATTTCAAATATTTATGAGGTTAAATCAGAATTTATTGGAATGAAAGAATCTCTTGTTGGAGTCAAGTTTACTTATACCATTGATTACAGTTCTGATTTTGCAAAAATAGATTTTGAAGGAACAGTTTTGTTTTCAACAACCCCTAAAGAACTAAAAGAAATTTTAAATACATGGAAAGGCAAAAAAGTCCATGAAAGTTTTAAAATACCTTTGTTTAATATTATTCTTAAAAAATCAAACATTAAAGCATTACATCTTGAAGAAGAGTTGAATCTTCCAACACACATTCAAATGCCTTCCATTAAATCTGAAACAAAATAAATTCAACAACTTTAAAAATTATCTTTCTATGAAATTATATGCAAATATCAAAAGAAAAACAAGAAAAGATTTCTGAACAAATTTTAGCTTATCTTTTTTTTGTAAATCCTAAAGCAGTTTTCACTGCAAACATAGCACAAGAAATAGCCCGGGATGAGGAATTCACAAAAAAACTTCTTTTATCTTTAAAAAAGAAAGGATTTGTGTTGGAAATAAACAAAAACCCCAAAGGAATAGCTTACACCAAAAGGTCGCGATGGAAACTTACAGATAAAACTTACATTCTTTACAAAAACCTAAATAAGTAAATATATTTTCAATTATCTTAATCTTTTTATAGATGAAGAATTATTAATTATTATGGATGAAATAAAAGAGGCATTTTTAAGGGTAAGGAAAGATATTGATTTTCTTTATTCAGAATTAATGGAATTAAAAGAAGATATAAAACAAATACAAGAACTTGTATTAGAATTTGGAAATATAATAAAAAATCAAAATAACCTTTCAACAAACGCTTCGACAAATCAACACTTAAACTCAACAATCCCAACATATATTTCGACACATTCGACACATATTAAGCCTTTAAAACCCGAAAATTTAGGTATTTCCACTGGAAATAAAGGGGTTCCAACAGACAGACAGACAGACAGACAGACAGACAAACAGACAGATAAAAGTTCGTATAATCAGGAAAACAAAAAAGAAAATTCTATAGAAGATGCAATGGAATTTTTGGATTCTTTAGATAATCTTAAAAAAGAAATAAGAATAAAATTCAAAAGATTAACAGACCAGGAAATGCGTGTTTTTTCATTATTATATCAGTTATCTGAAGAAGAAGGTTATTCTGATTACAAAACCCTTTCAAGTAAATTAGGCTTAACTGAAAGTTCAGCAAGGGATTATGTTGGAAGATTGATAAAAAAAGGAATTCCCGTCGAGAAAAAAAGGATAAACAATAAAACAATTCACCTTTCTGTTTCAGAAAACCTTAAGAAAATAGCAACTCTTCCCACAATTATCCAATTAAGGGATGTATAAATACAAAATTCGTTATACCGAATAATTAGGGATATATATTTATTTTCTCTTTTTTACTCTATACTTTTTGTAATTTTATTTGTTTTTCTTCTTTAAAATTTCATTTTTCTTTACTTTCTTTGTAATTTTTTCCTTTTGTAACTCTCACTTTTGCTTTTTTGAGCATCTTTTCTTTGATATTTTCAGGTATAAATACTCTTTTTTTACCATTTTTCTCTATTTGTTCTTCAATTAAGCTCTCACCTTTGGATTTTATAGTGTTTATTTGGCCTCTTATAGTGCTTCTTTCTTTTCCAAGCATTGCTGCAAGATCATCATAACTTAATTTCATGTCACTATTCAAAAGTATCCACAGTATAGCTCTTTCAGTTACTGAAAATTGCTCTAATTTTGGTGTTTGAACACCTGTTTGAACACCTGTTTGAACAGGTAAAACAGGTGTTTGTTTGTTAAACACCCGCCTCTCTGTTTTAAACAGCTGTTTAGGTTTCATATCATTCATCAAAGATACAATATTTTTCATCCCTTCTAGTTCTTCCTGAACCGACGATAAAACCTCTTTAATTTCTTCAATATCTTTTTTTTGTATCTCTTTTTCAGAATCAAGGTGTTTAATCCAACCACTTACAGCAGAAATATCTTTTTTAACAAATTCAAAACCTTTTTTTGTATCTTCTTTTACCTGTTCAACCTCTTTTTTCCTTGAAAACCATCCAAACATACAAAAATTACAAAAAAGAACTTTATAAATTTTTCTTTTTTCGTCGAGAAAATCCTTTTAAGGAATCTCAGTTTCCTTTGATTTTTTCTTACAAAAAATGCTGTTTAAACACCCACAAACAGCTGTTTGTGTTAAAAAAACACCCTTAAACACCTTGTTTAAACAGCCTTAAACACCCAAAATAAAAATCAAACACCCAATAAATTATAAAAAATAAAGAAAATTTTTGT
Source organism: Candidatus Woesearchaeota archaeon (assembly GCA_964463895.1). Lineage (GTDB taxonomy): Archaea > Nanobdellota > Nanobdellia > Pacearchaeales > GW2011-AR1 > MWBV01. The sequence goes on from CAYXDU010000005.1 coordinate 11,254, forward strand.
TTTTTTTATCGTCGATAAAATGCGATTTAAACAGCTGTTTGTTTTATTTTTTATTTTTCCCTAAAAACAGGAAATTCAAATAATTTATATAAAATAACTTACTTAACCTAAGTGAATAATTTTTCGCAAACTCTAAATAATATCCCAAAAATTTCTATGCAAAAAATATAAAAACTCTTTTTCATTTTTTAATAAAATGAGGCGAAAAATAAAACAAAAATTTTCTAATTATACTTTTATCGGAAGAAAATATAAAGAAGAATTCCGAAAGCAAATGAGGATGATCATTGTTTTTACTTTGGGATTTTCAATTGCTTTTGCATGGCGTGAAGCAATCTTTGATTGGTCTAAATCTGTGACTGCCTGGCTCACTCATTCAAACAATGGGGGTTCAAGCACAAGCGCATCAGTTTTCATAACTTTAGTCTGCATTTTGTTAATAATCTTAACAAGTCGTTGGTTAAAGGATAAAAATCCTTACAATTAACTTACTTAACCTAAGTGCAACCTAAACTATCTTTTCAAAAACACAAATACTTAAAAAAGATAATAAAATAATTGAACTATGGCAGAAACAAGATATGGCTTAATCTCTGAATCTTTGGAGGGAAAATATTTTTTAAAGAAAAAAGGTTTAGGACCAAAGGTGGTTTTATTTAAAGAGAACATACTAAATAGGGAAAAATCTTTTTTAGAAGCCTATGATGTTTGTGAAGAAAGGGAAGTTGGAATAAGGTTGGATTGGATTCAAGATTATGAATTAATTTCTGAAAAAGAAGCATTAAAAGAAAAGAAAAATCATGTCTCGGGGCATTTAGAAGCTATTGCAAATTCTGGGTCTCTTGATGATTAATTATCCAAAAACCGCCAAAACTTCGTACAATATACCTTGTAGGTAGTTCGTATTTAATTGAAAACGAACGTTACTTTTGAGTGTTTACTCTTCTTTTTATAATTCTGAAATATTTTTTTTAATGGTTTGGAAAAAATGCGAAAATTGCGGAAAAGAAACAGAAATGCATTCAAAAAATTTATGCACAACATGTTATAAAAAATTATTATGGAAACCAAAAAAACAAATTTGCAAGAGATGTAAAAGAGAAATGGTTCTTCACGCAAAAGGCCTTTGTCCCGGTTGTTATAATTTTGTTTTTCATTTAGAAAAAAATAAAAAATGGAATAAAGAAAAATATCATGGAATTGGTTTAGAGATCTACAAAAAAATAACAAAAAAGTGTGCAATTTGTGGTTTTGATAAAATAGTCGAACTCCATCATTTAGATGAAAATAAGAAAAACAACGATAAAGAAAATCTTGTTGGATTATGCCCAAATCATCACAAAATGTTCCATAATTCCAAGTTTAGGGAAGAAATCACTAAAATTTTAAGAGAAAGAGGTTTTAGAATTACTGAAAATCAAAAGGCAAATTTTGATCAATCGGACTTATCAGGAAAAACTTTATATTCCCAATTATAATAATCATATTTTCCTTCGTGAATGTCCACATAATAAAATTCTCTTTCATCTCCAGCAGAAATGTATTTTTTCATTGTTTCTGAAAAACAATCATCATAATAATTGCAAAAATAAAATTCAACTTCAAAATATCCTCCTTGATAATCTTTATTAACTACATAAACCCTAAATTCATCTCTGTAGTTATCAAAAAAAGTTTTCTCTCTTGAATGCTTTCCATAACTCTGATAATTCAATAAATCTCTTTTTTCATAATAATATTTTCTATCAAAATTATCAAAATCTCTGAGACCCCTGTTTTGTGTTTCAATTAAATCATATTCGTTAAATGAATTTGTATTATAAGAATTTGAAATAATATTTGAAGTAGTGTAAGTTTTTTCTTGTCTAGGAAGATAAATCACCAGTAAAACAATTGCAATAAGCAATGCAATAAAAACTAAACCTAAAAATAATTCTAAAACTCTTCTTTCATTTATTTCCATAAAATTACACCTCCCAAAACTTTTTAAGAATTATTGTGCTACAAAATCTATGAGAAATCCAAAAGTTTTTTTCCTTTCTTTAATTGCACTCATTTTTGTGGCCCTTGGAATTTTTGTTGATTGGTATTTTTTAATTGTTTCAATAATAATTATGATTATAAATCAAAGAGAATTAATGAAAAAGTCATCAAAATCTAAGAAAGATATTTAAAGAAAGTTCGTATAATTCTTCTATGAAAAAGAGAGTAAATAAAATTAAAGCAATAATTTTTGATGTGGGGGGTGTTTTGGCTTTGGGAAACAATTCTGTTTGGGATAAACAAAAACTCGTTCCATCAGGAGTTCACATTGACATTGCAAAAAAATTAAAAATTTCTCTTGACCAATACATGGATGCAATTGACACAAATTATGCACTTGCAATTGAAGGAAAAATCTCACGCGAAAAAGTTCTGAAAATATTTTCAAAAAATTTTAAAACTTCAGAAAAAAAATTAACTAAACTTTATATCTGGGCTTATAGAAAACATTTTAAACAAAACAAACAGCTGTTTAAACAGGCATTCAAATTAAAAAAACTTGGTTACAAAATTTCTGTTATTTCAGATCAATGGTATTTATCACAAGACGCCTTGATGCCAAGAAAATTTTATAAAAAATTTCATCCAGTAATTGTTTCCTGCGACATAGGAATGCGAAAACCAAATCCAAAAATCTATAAATTAATTCTGGAAAAATTAAAACTAAAACCTTCAGAAATTTTATTTATTGACAACCAAATCTGGAATATAAAACCTGCAAAAAAATTAGGAATGAAAACTATTTTATTCAAAAATAATAAACAACTTTTTGAAAATAAAATTTGGAAAAATCTTTTCAAAAAATAAAATGACTCCTGAAGAATTTTTAAAAAAACTCGAAGTGGAATTAAAAATTTCAAAAAATTCAGAATATACTTTGAGGAATTATATGATTCCGAACAAAAAATTAATTGAATTCACAAAAAAATCTCCTGAAGAAATAACTTCCGACGACGTAAAACATTACATTTCAGAAAATCTTACAAAAAATTCTTCAAGTTCTATAATTGTTTTTTTATCTGCAATTAAATATGCTTTTTCTTCAATTTTAAAAAATGACATAACTATTGAAATAAAACGTCCAAAACGTGAAAAAAAACTTCCAACAGTTTTGACAAAAGAAGAAATAAAAAAATTATTTAATTCTTTAAATAATAAAAAATCAAAATTAATGGTTTCTCTAATTTATGCTTGTGGTTTCAGGGTTTCAGAATTAATCAATTTAAAAATAGAGGATTTGGATTTTAATGAACGTGTTGGTTATGTTAAACAAGCAAAAGGCCGGAAAGACAGAATATTTAATATTCCAAATTTTCTCATTAAAGATTTAAAAAAACATATTGAAAAAAATAAATTACAAAAACAAAATTTTCTTTTCTCAGGCCCAAAAGAAAAATTAACTTCAAGGAACATTCAAAAAATAGTTTCAAAAGCTGCTCATCGCGCCGGTATAAATAAAGAAGTCCATCCCCATACGTTAAGACATAGTTTTGCAACGCATCTTTTAGAAAACAATGTAGATATAAGAAAAAT
>CAYXDU010000006.1:0-14463 GCA_964463895.1 Candidatus Woesearchaeota archaeon
ACTGTTATCAACCGATTGCAAATGGACCAAGTTGTTGTTATTCTCTTGATCCTGTGACAGGTTGGATAAAAGAAGGTGTTCAGGGTGCATTTACAGGAGGAGAAATTGCAGAAGATGATATTTTGACTTTGAAAATCTTTGAGGACTTTTGCTTAGTACAAGGAACAGCAAAAACTATTTCAATTTATAAGAAAACAGGAATCGCTTCAAAAGAGTTAATTAGAGATATAACTGCGATTGCTAATTCAGGGGAAGTTTCAGGAAGCTGGTTAATAAGTCAGGTTGATTTGCAGACATTAGGAGAAGGAGATTCAGATATATTTTTTGAATTTGAAGAATCAACTACTGACACTACAATAAAAAGTGATGAGATAACTGTCACAGTTAGTTCTGAAGTAATTTGTGATAGTCATTCTTATAGTGCATGTGATTCTGGAACAGGTGATGTTTATTGGTATGATAGTTGTGGTGTTAGAGAGGACATAAGGTATGATTGCACTTCATCCCAAACCTGTTCAGGAGGACAATGTGTTGATACAGGACTTTGTGCTGGTGTGACTTGTCCTGATGGAGAAGAATGTGACCCAGACACAGGCGAATGTGTTCCTTCAAATTGTGCAATAAATTCAGCGTCGTGGGGAAACACCCAAGTAGTAGAAGGAACAAATGTGAATTTAAATGTTGGAGTTTCTAATTGTAATGGAAAAGTTATTTCTTTTGATATAAAAGAAAAAGATGGAGCATTAAATCCTGATGATGATTTCTCCCCTGACCCTTCATCTCAAACAATTAGTGGAAGCAGTGTGGTAGCTGTTTGGAATGCACAATTCACAGATGATACTGACGGAGGGCAAACAAATCCTCCTGAATATTATTTTAATGCAATAATCTCAACTGAAGGATTAAATATGGAAAGTTCTAATGAATTGCAGGTTATTGAAAATGATTATTGTTCTATAAACACTATTACTTCCTGTGCAGATTATAATCAAGAACAATGTGGGGATGACCCTTGTGTTGTAGGACCTAGTAGTGCTTCTGGTGTTTCATGTGGATTAAATTTCAATGAAGAAACAAGATGTATGGAAATAGTTGATTGTGGTTGTGCATGGAATTCTGCAGCAGGTGTTTGCGGGGCTTTATGGGATATGACAACTCAGTGCGGAACTTGCGGAAATGGTGTGCCTGATTATGGAGAAGAATGTGATGATGGAAATATTGTCTCAGGAGATGGATGTTCTGCTTCTTGTATTTTTGAAGAGGTTGAAGGTGATTGTCCAATTGGAACAACTTTATGTTCTGATGGAACATGCAGTATAGAATGCCGTGAGACAGATTTAGATTATTCTTCCTGTATTTACAACGGAATTTTTGATATAGGAGAAGGTTGCACTTGTATTGATGCAGATGGATTAAGGGACTCATGTGTTGTGGGAACTGTTTGTTCAATAGAAGATAGTTTCTGCTGCAATCCAGAAAGTGATGGAAGTTGCAATCCTTATTGTGCATTTTCAGATCCAGATTGCGGAGTAAGTGATTGTGGAAACGGCTACAGAGAATATGGAGAAGAATGTGATGACGGAAACAATGAACCAAATGATGGTTGTTCTGCTACTTGTAGTTATGAAACTAATTTAACTTCTGAAGATGGATGTCCAGAAGGAACAAGTTTATGTTCAGATGATACTTGTAGTTTGAATTGTTTTGCAACAGATGAAGGTTATGCAAGTCAAAGTGCACAAACAAGTGCTTGTGCTTCAGGTTTAACATTTAGTTCAATAGATAATGCTTGTTGTAATTCAGATGCTAATGCAGTTTGCAATCCTTATTGTGCTTATTCTGACCCTGATTGCGACCAAGAATCTTTAATAACAACTGGAGGATGTAGCTGGGTCGATAATGGACAAGATACAAATGGATGCGATGATGGTATTCTTGAAAGAAATCTAACAGCTGTCTGGACTGGAGAAATGGAAAAACCAGCTTGGTGCGATGATATTGTTGATACACTTCCATGTCCTGCGCAAATAAAAGTTAATTTCTTTGGAGCAGTTCAATTTGTTCTTGCAGTTGTATTAATTGTCTTAATTTATTTAATAATAAAATCACGAATTGAAGAGAAAGCTAAAAAAAATATTAAAACTAAGAAAAGAAAAAAAAGTTCTAGAAAAAAATAGTTCTGAAAAGATTTATAAAAAACAATTTACTAATAATTAAAATGAAGGTGAAAATATTTGCTGTGATTTTGGGTTTGTGTATTTTTTGTGCCGGAGGTTTTGTTACAGCAGAAATAGAAACAGGAAGTGACTATCTTCAGGGAAGTTATAGTTTAGGAGCAAACATTGTTGGCTGGGCTGAAGTAGGTTTTAATAATGAATCAATTAATTCAACAGCAAGAGATTCTTTTGGAAATTCAATTTCTCTTCAGGAATTATTTAATTTAAATTCAAATTACACTTATACATACAACCAAACAACAGGAATTGTAAATTCAAGTGTTCAGAAAATTTATTTTTCCAATGCAAGTTTTTATGTTCCATTAAGTCCTGTGACTTTAAATTACCAAATAAATATAAGCAATGTCACAGTTTTATCCGGGCAAATAACAATAAGCGGTTCTGAACAAACAATTCCTGATGCAATAGATGAAAAAAGAGATGACATTGCAAATCTTAGTGCGAGCTTTGAGAATTATAATACTTTTTTGAAATTGTTACTTTCTTCTAAATTAAATCTTTCAGAAATGGAAGAAGAAATTGATGAACTGGAAACTTTGTATAATTCTTCAGAATCAACTTCAGAATATGACTTTATTTTAGAAAGTTTGCAAAATCTGAAAGTTCCGAAATCAATTTCTGAATCTGAAAGTGCAGAACTTGTTTCATTTATCTCTGAAAAAAGCAATATAGATTTGGAGTTTGTAGGGGAAATCGGAGGAGGTTCTTATGATTCTGCAAAAACAGATGAATATAAAGATGCTATTATTTTCTGGAATCAGGAAAATTTGAGACCAAAAATAACTTTTAGAAAATTCACTGCAAATTATGGAAGTTATGAAGAAAATATTTTAAATTATTTTGAGATTAGTTTTCAAAGACCTTCAAATGAAACATTTTTGATTATAGAAAATCTTAATGGGTTAGAGTTTAAAGAAAATTATGGAGAAGTTTCAAAAAGCGGCTACACTTATATTGATTTAAGCAAAATTGACGAGAAAATTATTTTTGCAGCAACAGAAGAAGTGAGTTTTGATGATATTCCTTTGTTTTTTTCAACGCACCTGAATCAGGTTCCTCTTGGAGAATCACTTGAAAATATTCTTGATATTGAAGATGAAAGGAAAATTTCAAAATGGGTTTTATTTGGATTAGTAATGATTCTTTTAATTATTTTATTTATTGTATCATATTTCCTTCTAAAAACTTGGTATGACAGAAAATATGAAGATTATCTTTTCAAAGACAGGAATCATTTGTATAATTTAATTGTTTATATAAATAATGCAAAAAAGAGAGGAATGAAAAAAGAGGATATTGAAAAAAATCTTAAAAAAGCAAAATGGAAGAACGAACAGATTCGTTATGTAGTGAAAAAATATGCAGGAAAAAGAACTGGTTTGTGGGCGCCTTCGTTTTCAAAACAAAAAGTGAATTCAAAGAAAGTAAATCCTAAATCACATAAAAATTAATAAAGTAAACCTTACAAATAAAAATATGGCGATTAAAATATTTAAGAATTTTTTCAGAGGAATTTTCTCAAAGATATTTGGAGGAAACAATGAAATAAAAATGGGATTCTATGGACCGCCAAATGCAGGGAAGACAAGTTTAGCAAACAGGGTTTGCAAGGACTGGACAGGAGAAGAAATCGGAACAGTGAGCAAAGTTCCGCATGAGACAAGAAATGTTCAGTTTAAAGAAAAAGTTGAAATTGAATACAAAGGCAGAAAATTAATGTTCAAAATGGTTGATACTCCCGGAATTGCAACAAAAATTGATTATGAAGATTTCTTAAAATACAAAATGAAAAAAAAGGATGCAAAAGAGCGTGCTAAAAGAGCCACACAGGGGATTGTTGAAAGTATAAAATGGCTTGATGATATGGATTTGGTAATTGTTGTGCTGGATGCAACAGAAAATCCATATAACCAGGTTAATATAACAATTATCGGGAACTTGGTTGCGAGAAAGATTCCGGTTTTAATTGTAGCAAATAAAATTGATTTGAAAAAAGCAAATGCAAAAAAAATTGAGTCGGCTTTTCCAGAATATGATGTTGTTGGAATAAGTGCAAAGAACGGGACAAACCTTGAAGAGTTTTATGAATCATTATTTAAAATTTCAAAAAAGATTTAGTAAAAATTAAAAAGCAATTTTGGTTAATAAAAAGATGGTGAAAAAAAAGAAAAGAGGGCTGGGAAAGATAAAAGGTTTTTCAATACAGTTTCTTCCTTATTCAGAAATAAGAAATCTTAATGGTGATGAAAGAATTAGGAAAATTTTGAATATAGTTCTTGGGAATAATATTTTGTTTCTTCAGGGAAGATTAAAACCAGAAGAAGAAGTGCGGTTGATTGGAGATACAATGGCAATGGTTGAGCATGTAAAAAATTTTAAGGGAATTGAACTTGCAGTTATTTCAGGAAATGGCGACGAAGGATTTATGGACAGATTCCGAAAAGGTTTGGTTAATTTTCTTGTTAAAGGAGATTTGGGGGCAATAACAATAATAGGACCTGCAACAATTGTAAAAGAAATAAAACGTAATCCAAAAAAAATTGAATTATTTTTGAACAAATAATTTTGAATAAATTTAAATAGTTCTTTTGTTTTTTGTTGTCATGCCGTACCAGTGTGTTAAATGTTCCAGAATTATTGATTCAGGAAATAAAGAATTAATAGAAGGCTGTGCTGAATGTCATGGAAAATTCTTTTTTTATATTCGTGAAGAACAATTGCAAAAATTGAAAGAAGAGCCGATTTTGGAAATTCCTGAAAAAGAGCAGAAAAATGTTGAAAAAGACATCCGTGAAATTGCAGGAATCACTGACGAGGATGTGCCGGTTATTCTTGACTTGGAATCAATAAGAGTTTTAGGCGAGGGAAAATATGAAATTGATGTTGTGAATCTTTTTAATAAAAAACGCCCTGTGATTTACAAATTAGAAGAAGGAAAATATGTCATAGATTTATCTGCAAGTTTGGACAGAAACAAAAAAGATGAAAATTAATTCTATATTAAAAGAAGTTTTGGAAAGAGCTGAACCCTTGGATGAGGAAAAGAAATTTATAGAGGGTTCTTTGAATATTTTTTTGAATAAATTAAATAAAAAGATTGAAAAATTAAAAGATTCTCCTGAAATTTTTATCGGCGGAAGTTATGCAAAAAAAACCTTGATTAAAAAAGACAAATATGATATTGATGTTTTTTTAAGATTTGGAAGAGAATATGAAAAAGAAAATTTGTCAAAGATTACTGAAAAATTATTAAAAGATTTTAAGAATGTTCTGGTTGTTCATGGCTCGCGGGATTATTTTAGAATCAAAATAAAAGATAATTTATTTATTGAACTTATTCCTGTAAAAAAAGTTCGTTCTCCGGATAAGTCAGAAAATATAACTGATTTATCATATTCACATGTTCGTTACATAAATAAAAAAGTTAAGAGTGATAAGATTTTAGAAGATATAAAAATTGCAAAAGCATTTTGTCATGCAAACAATTGTTATGGTGCTGAGTCGTATATTCAAGGATTTTCAGGTTATTCTCTGGAATTGCTGGTTTATTACTATAAAAGTTTTTTAAAAATGATTAAAGAACTTTCAAAACCTGTAAAAAATAATGAGAAAATTTTAATTGATATTGAAAAGGATTACAAAATCAAGAAAAACATTTTAATTGATATGAATAGTTCCAAACTTGAGTCGCCTGTGATTTTAGTTGACCCGACTTATAAACAAAGAAATGTTCTGGCTGCGCTTTCTAAAGAAACATTTGAAAGATTTCAAAAAGCATGCAGGAATTTTCTAAAATACCCTTCAATAAAAAGTTTTGAAAAACAAAAAGTTGATTTGCAAAAAACTAAAAAAGATGCTTTAAAAAATAAAAATGAATTTCTTTTAATTGAAATTTCAACAAATAAACAAGAAGGGGATATAGCGGGAAGCAAATTATTGAAATTTTACAAACATTTTTCCAAAGAATTAAGCAGATTTTTTGATGTAAAAAATTCCGGATTTAATTACAACGGGAAAAAATCTGCGCGGGTATTTTTTGTTGTAAAATCACAAAAAGAAATAATTTTTAATGGGCCGTTTAAAGATGATTTGAAAAATGTTTCAAAGTTTAAAAAAGAACATAAAAATATTTTTGAAAAAAAAGGAAAAATGTTTGCTCACGAGAAAATTAATTTTTCTGGACGAGAATTTTTTAATAAATGGAAATTGAAAAATAAAAAGAAAATTAAGGAAATGAATGTTGGTGGGTTGAAATTTGTTAATTGAAAAATCTCTTTCCTGTTCTTTTTTTGTACTCTCTTGCAGATTGTCTAGTTTCATTCATGATGTCAAAACGGATATACTCCCCCATACCCAAACTATCTCTTATTAAAATTTTAGTAGTATCTGGATTTGCAAATCTATCTATTATTGCTTCTTGTGTTCCTCTTGAATATTTTGCACATACATGAGCAGAGTCACTATTAACATTTTTGTTTCCATACCACAATCCAAGTTTAATTCCTTTTTGTGAAGCAAGATATTGCAAATTTTTTGCCCAATCTTCACAATCGCCTGTTCCCAAAGAATCAGTTTCTTCAGGTGTCTGCCAATAATCTCTGCCATGTGATTTCCAGTCTGGAACATATTTTATTTTATTTGCTTCAGAAATACATTCAAAGAATTCTTTAGTGTATAAATCTTTTCTTAATTTTTGATAATCTTTTAATAATTTATTTTCAGAAATCGGAGAAGTTAATAAAAACCAAAAAGCAATTCCAAGAATTAAATTGTTTAAATTTTTTCCCATGATTTTTCTTTGCTGTCTTTTTATTTAAGGATTATTGGGGTGGGAAATAATAGTTAGATTATTTTATCTTGTAAGTGTTTTTTTTGAACCAGATTTTGAAAGTCCGTAAAGTGATACTCCTAAAAGTGTCAAACCTCCGACATATTCAATTTTGTCTTTTTCATCCATTTTTCCGTCTTTTTGAATATATGCGTCAGCAACCAATCCTGTTCCTGTAAGAATTCCTGCAATAGCCAAAATTTTCAATAATTTACTCATTTTTATTTGCCTCTTTTTTGCCTCTTTTTTTTGTAATTTTGATTTATTTCTTTTATTGGATAAATAGTAACTTGTGGAGAAAAACCAAAGAATATTGTGGTTACTAAGTATTCGCCGACTTTTGGAAGATCAGAAACATTTTCCCAAGAATTTTTATCTGGAACCGATGCTCTTACATATCTTTTAAAAAATGATTTCCTTGGAAAATAATGAATTCCGTCTTCGCTTAATTCAAGCAATTCATTTTTAGGACCTGCAACTGCACGAAAATTGTCTATCAACACATATTCTGTTAAATTGTTTTTCATTTCACTTCCCTCCATCTACAGCCTCCAAAGCTTTTTCAAACAAACCTGCAAATGCCTGAGCGAAAAAATCTGAATTAAGCCAGATTGCAATTGATTCTTTGTCATTTGTTTTTGACAAGTAAAACAAAATTTGTTCTTTGTCAATTATAAAGAATTTAGATTCAATGCTTATGGGTTTTATTTTTGTGTTCAATTCTTTTTCTACTTTTTTAATTAAATCAGTATTTCCTGAAAGTGCAATTTTAATTTTTATTCTTGATTTCTTTAAAATTTCAACTGTCTGTTTGAAGAGTTTTAATTTTGAGACAAAGTCCTCAACATTTGTGCAGATTATTACTTCTTTTTTTGCTTCTGCAATTATTTCTTTAAGGTAATTTGAAATGTTTGATTTTCCTTTTAATGCTGCAGAAATGTCTTCTCTTTTTATTGGAACAATTCCGCCTGTGTAAAGTTCTTCAAGTTGTGTGAATTCATCTGTTTCTTTAATTCCTGAAAGAGCAATAACTCTGTCTTCTGCTTCTTTTCTTACATTATTTTTTAATTTTTCAAGAATCATTTTTGGTTTTACACCGAGATATTTAACTGGCTTTCCGATTTTTACAATTGCAAAACCTTTCTTTTCCAAACTTTCAAGAACATCATAAGTTCTGCTTCTTGGAACTCCTGAGATTTCAGCAATTTCACCAGCTGTTGCAAGTCCTTTTCCAAGCAAAGCTAACCAAACTTTTGTTTCATAAACATTCAAATAAAAATAATCTTTTATTTTATTGATTAATTCTGTTTTTACGAGCATTTTAATTTTGTGCCTCCAATTTTTTGAAAATTAAATTATTTTCCCGAGTAAAAGGATTACAATAATTTTCTCCAAAATAAGCCAAATCTTTAATTGCAGAATAAACAGAATTTTTTATTTCTTTAGGAGCCATGCCTGATATATTTAAATTTATAATAAAGTTTGGACTAGTACTTTCGCTTTTAATATTTTTTAATTTATATATTTTTTTCATATTGTCACCATTATTTAGGAGTTTATAAAGTTTTCTATTATGTTGTATTTGGTTAGTGATGACAACCTAATAAGAAATACTCTAAATCATAAAACCAAAAAACTAACCAAGATTCCCAAGAAAATTCCTGCTGTTATGAATGGCATTGCAGGATATATTTTGTTTCTTTTTCCTAAAAATAGTAAATAACTTAATCCTAATAATGCTCCAGCGATTGTGAAAAGTGCTCCAAAAATTCCAAAAGTTTTCAACATGACGCCTGCTGTGATTATTGGAAAAATTACATCACCTCCGCCGAGAATTGCGACTTGTGCCCGAACTTTTGTCTTTTTTAATTTTGATTTAGGAAGTTTCTTTAATTTCATTTTTACTTTTTTTGAAATATAAGGGATTAAAAATCCGCCGAAAACTTTTAGTTCATTCATCTGGAACTTAGCCATTTTTATCATAAGTCCTGAACGCCAGACAGCCCACATATCATAAATTGAAATCAAAATCAAAAGAATAATCATTGTCCAAATATTCAAAAGCGGAACAAAAACAGCTGCAATTCCGGGATAAATAAATAACTCTGTTAGATTATGGACTAAAAGATTTTGTTTGAAAGTTTTTAAAATTGCCAGAGGAAAAACAAAAATCAGAGCGATTAAGGGAAAGTGATTTATGTTTGGAAAAAATGAATTCAGGGAAATTCCAAGAGCAATCATCACAACTAAGAAAAACCACAACCGCATTATAACTGCAAGTCTAAATTTTGTTATTAAAATAAATAATACAATTGCAAAAACAAAAGCAATAACTATCGACGGTAAAAATGAATTATAATAGTCAGATTCTCTTTCTGTGTGCGGACTTTCCATTCCATAAGGAAGAGGATTGTCCGGATTAGAATAATGACTTACAACATAAAGTCCGATAAACTGAGTTATAAGAAACATTGCAAGAATTATAATTGTTATTTTTATGTTGTGTTTCATGAAGACAATTAGGAAAAGAAGTTTTTAAGATTATCTCAATCTCAGCGTCTCTAAAGTTCTTGGAACTGTTGTTTCAACCCTGTTAAGTTTGTAAAGTGCTGATGCTAAATCAAGTGATTTTGAAACTTCTCCGTGATTCACAATAATTCTTTTTGGTTTTGGACGCATATTATTAAAAAAGGCTATAAGTTCATTTCTTCCTGAATGAGGTGACAAACCATTCATTAATTCTACTTTCATTTTTATTTCTACTTCCTGAATTCCGTCAGAAGATTCTATTTTAACTCTTTTTTCACCTTCCTGAATTTTTCTTCCAACTGAACCCGGTCCTTGATAACAACTCAAAATCATTAAATTATTTGGATTATCTGCAAAATATTTTAAATATTCCAAAGAAGCTCCGCCAACAAGCATTCCTGAAGTCGCAATTACAATGCAAGGCCCACCCTCAATAACTGCTTTTCTTTCCTGAGGTGAACCAACTCTTGAAAAAACTTCTGAAGTAAAAGGATTCTTGTCCTGAAAAATTTCATTTCTTATTTTTGAACTTAAAAAATCCGGGTAAGCAGTATGGATTGCATTAATATCCCAAATCATTCCGTCTATATACATTGGAACATTTGGAAGTTCACCTTTTCTGATTGATTCTTCAACTCTTAATATACATTCCTGTGAGTGGCCCAAACCTAATTCAGGAAGCAAAACTTTTCCACCTTTTTCAACTGTTTCTTTTACCATTTTTATAAATTTTGCTTCTGTTTCTTTTCTCGGCGGAAGAATATCTTCTTTTGCTCCGTAAGTTGATTCAACCTGAATAGATTCTACTCTTGGATATTTATTTACTGCCGGGTCTAAAAGTAGTGTGTTAGCATATTTCATGTCGCCAGTGTAAATAAAATTGTGCAAACCGTTTCCAATATTTATGTGAATTTGTGCAGAACCTAAAACATGTCCGGCATTGTAAAATGTGATTCTTATATCCGGTGTCACGTCAGTAACTTCATTATAATTTAAAGAAATACTGTGTTTTACCATTTCCTGAACATCTTTTGAACTGAATAAAGGAGTTGCTGCCTGCTTGTATGCTACGCCAATAAAGTCCAAAGCTAATAAAGCAGATATGTCTCTTGTCGGGGCTGTCATGTAAACTGGACCTTTGTAACCCATTTTATAGAGATAGGGCAATAAACCAGAATGGTCAAGATGTGCGTGGCTTAAAATTACAGCGTCTAATTCATTTATGTTAAATTCCGGAACATTGAAAAAAGGAAATCTGTCTGCGCCTTGCGAGGCAACATCAATTCCGCAATCCAATAAAATTTTTGAATTTGGAGTTTGCAATAAAAAACAACTTCTTCCGACTTGACGTCCTCCGCCGAGACAAGTAAGCCGAACCCACAAATCCATTTTTTCCGGATTCCATTCTTTGTAAATTTTTTCTCCAATATCATTAAGGAATTTTCTTCTGTAAGAATTATTTGCATAAAGAACTTCACGAATGCTTTCAGTGATTTTACTTTTTATTGCAGAACTTCTCTGAACCTGCGGAGTCCATAAAGTTTCTTTTCGGATTTGCTCTAAAATTGAACCTTGTTTCCCAATTACTAAACCTGGTTTTTTTGCTTCTATTACAACAATACTTCTTGGCGCGTCAAAAATAATATTTGTTATTTCTGCTTCTTCCGGCACAATTTCTTTTATCTTTTTTTCAGCCAAAAGTTTTTCAGAAAGAATTTTACTATCTGAACGCAATTCAACACGTTTTTTAATTTCATTTACAATTCTTTTTATTTCAGTTTCACCGGATTTGAAAAAGTTTTCATTGTCTGTGTAAAGAACAATATTTGCTCCTTCAAAATTCGCTTCTTTAATCTTTCCAGAAAGCTGGTCTGTTATCTTCTTTAGAATATCTGCCATTTTTGAATATGAATAAAATTATTGGTCTTTTTTATCGTCTTGGTAATCAGGTTCAATAGTTTGTTCAACGACTTTTTTAATTCCCTCTTTTGTTATTGTGAAAATATCAATTCCATAACCTGAAGCAGTGTCTCTTTGAGTAGAAGATTTTAAAGATTCTTTTGCAAGTTCAATTCCTTCTTCAACTGAAACATCTTTTTTATATTGTCTTTCTAATAAACCAAGAACATAAGGCATTCCTGAACCAAAATTTGCGTCGTAGTCTTCAACTTTAATTATACTTCCTGCTGGTTCAATTGAATAGAGCTCTGTTTTTCCGTCTTCATCAAATCCTGCTATTAAAAAACCTGCCTGTTGTGGAAGCATAGAAGGTTGCCTTATTCCATTATAATTTATATTCATAAGTAAGCTTGCTGCCTGTTTTACATTTGGTCTTGATTTAGAACGTAATTCTTTTAATTTTAATTCAGCTGTAAGAAGTTTAGGAACTTTCTGAATATCTCCTGCAATACCACAACCAGACATTACAAGGTAATCATTTATCTGAAAAACTTTCTTTTCGTTTTTTGACATAACATGCGTACCAGCAGTAATTTGTCTATCAGCAGCCATTACAACTCCGTCTCTGCAAACAATACCGAGAATAGTTGTCCCTGTTTTCAAAATTGAATTTTTTAATTCTTGGTCCATTTTTACTATATAGACAAAATCTATTTAGAATTTATATAATTTTTAGAATCATACATTTTATAAAGTTTTTGGTTTTGAATTTTTTATGGAGAACATGAAAACAGAATGGGATTTTAGTTCTTTGCTGGAGAAAGATTTTGCAGAGGAAAGAAAAGAAATTGAACAAGCGTATTTTAGTTTTAGGAATAAATGGCGGGAAAATTCTGATTATTTAGAGAAGGCAGAAGTTTTGAAAAAGGCCTTGGATGAGTTTGAAAACCTTGAGAGAAATTTTCTTGGAAACGAAGGATATTATTATCGCCTTCTCGCTGAGAAAGAGCAAGACAATGTAGAAGTCAGAGCAAAGTTTGGACAAGTCCAGGAATTTCTGAAAAACATTGGGAATGAAATAAGATTTTTTGGTTTGAATTTGGGGAAGATTTCAAAAGGAAAACAGGAAGAATTTTTAGAAAGTGAATTGTTGAAAGAGTATAGAAATTTTCTTAAAATTTTATTTGAGAATGCAAAATATAGATTGAATGAAAATGAGGAAAAGATTCTTTCTTTGAGGTCCACTTCGGCGTACTCTTTGTGGGTACAAATGGTTGAAAGTCTTTTGAGTAAGGAGACGCGAAAAGTTCTTGATGAGTCTGGAAGGGAAAATGAAAAAACTTATCCTGAAATGATTTCGCTTATGCAAAATTCTGATAAAAAAATTCGGGATAGTTCGGCAAGGGCTTTTAATGAAATTCTTGACAAATCAGCGGATGTTGCAGAATTTGAAATTAATGCTATTTTAGAAAATAAAAAAGTCGAGGATAAATTGAGAGGATTTTTAAGACCTGATGAATCAAGACATAGAAAAGATTTGATTGAAACTGAAATTGTTGATTCGCTTGTTGAAAGTGTTTCTAAAAAAGGTTTTGAAATCTCAAGAAAATTTTATGAACTGAAATCAAAACTTTTGGGTCTTGATAAAATAAAATATTATGAAAGGGCGGCAGTTTATGGTAAAATAGAGAAAGATTTTTCTTATGAAAAATCCATAGAGATTGTCAAAAAAGTTCTTTACAACCTTGACGAAAAATTTGGAAATATTTTTGAGAGGTATTTGAAGAATGGGCAGATTGATGCTTTTCCAAAAAAAGGAAAAAACGGCGGAGCATTTTGTGCTGGCTGGTCTTTAAAAAATCCAACTTACATCTTACTTAATCACTCTGGAACTTTCAGGAATGTTACGACGATTGCGCACGAAGTTGGTCATGGGATAAATAATGAGTTGATGAAAGAAAAACAAAACGCGCTTTATTTTGATACCCCAAAATCTACAGCAGAAGTTGCTTCAACATTTATGGAAGATTTTGTTTTTGAAGAATTATCCAAAGAAATTAATGAAGAAAAAAAATTAATTTTGGGTGTGCAAAAATTAGATGAAGAAATTGCAACAATCATGAGACAAATTGCTCTGTATAATTTTGAAACTGAATTGCATAAAACTTACAGGAAAGAAAATTATTTATCAAAAGAAAAAATCTCTGAAATGTTCAGAAAACATATGAAAAGTTATATGGGAGATTTTGTTGATTGCTCTAAAGCCGGAAACTGGTGGATTTATTGGAGCCATATAAGAACATATTTTTATGTTTATTCTTATGCATCTGGTTTATTAATCTCCAAAGCAATGCAAAAAAAGGTAAAAGGGAATCCAAAATTTATTGAAAAAGTTAAAGAATTTTTATCTGCCGGAGTTTCAAAATCCCCTAAAGAAATATTTTTAGATTTAGGAATTAACATCTCTGATAAAGAATTTTGGAATAAGGGTCTAAATGAAGTTGAGAGTTTGTTAAATGAAACAGAAAGTTTGGCAAATAAATTGAGGAAGATTTAATCATTTTAAAAGACAACTAAAAAACATTTCCAGAATTATCAACAAGATTCCATTCTTTTAAATTATCAGGATTTCTTCCAACATAAATATTTTTATGTTGATTTATTTTGTAATTCAAAATTTTCTCTCCAATTCCTGCAAGATAAGTTAAAGCTTGGGTTTTATTTTTAACAAGTCCTTTTTCTCTAAGCAAAGGATAATATTTTTCAATCATTTTAATTGAAGATTCACTAAGATTCATAGTTACTTTAACCAAGCCTTCAACCTTTTCTTTTACATTTTCTGCCATATTATATTTTGGAGACCAAAGTATTTAAGCTTTTATATTCTTGAAAAATTATCTTCATCAACTCCAGAAATTCCGTTTTCTTTTTTCAATCTAATAACATTAAAATCTAATCATATCCGAATTT
>CAYXDU010000007.1:0-12559 GCA_964463895.1 Candidatus Woesearchaeota archaeon
CATTTTAACAAAAATAAAAATGACTTTATAAGTTTTTATGAGGTTTTGATATTATTTAGAACTTTTTTTCTCATAGATGTCTTTTAATTTGTTGAATTTATTACCAACATCATTGAAAGAATATTCAATTTTTTTGTTTTCAAACCAACCCCCAAAAGTACTCCTAATTCCTTCTCCAAGCCCAAGCGTTATAACCCCAGAAAATGGATGCCCAAAAGCAACCAACCCTAAACAAGAAATGTCAGCAACATTTGGCAAAACTTTTCCAAAACCATAATAATATAAAAATTCCCTATTTAATCTCCTTTTATCATCAGGAAATTTTTCTTTCCTATCTTTGTAAAATTTAATCATATCTGTTCCAAAAAAATAATCTATAACTTTTCCCATAAAAAGAGGTGATAAAAATTCTTTTTAAGGATTTATATTATAAAATATACAATTTCAAAAAACCCCAACATATCCCCGCTTCGGACGATAAATTTCATTGCTCCTTAATAATTTATCAATAATCTCGTCAATTTCATCTTTAGTTAATCTGTCTTCAAGTTCTTTTTCCAATTCTTCCCGCGGAATCATTTTTCCCATCTTGCTTTCCAAAGCAGTTATTGTTTCTTTAACAAGCATAATTTTGTTTCTCTGCGACGAAGAATATTTCCCTGAGATTTTGTCTATATCAAATGTCTTGGATTCATAATCATAACCAACCTGCATTAAATAATATTTCATTAATTCAATTGAATCTCTTGCATCTTCCCTTGTGACTTCTTCTCTTAAACGAATTTTAGCCGACGCTTCAGCCATCCTAATCAACGCCTGCAATTGACGGGCAGAAATCGGAATAGGTTTCATTCCTGCTTCAGAACTAACAGGACGATTACGCAATTCAACATAAAAATTCTTAAGTTCATCAGCTGCTTCCAAAGAAAGTTTTGGTTTTATTCTCTGCTTTGCATAAGCAACATATTTTCTGAAAAAAATCGGTTCAATAATTGCTTCTTTTTGTTCATACTGATGCTCTTTCAAAACATGCATTGCAATCCTTTCATCTTTTCCTTTATCTGGAATGTCACGCAAAGTAAAAATAATATCAAAACGATTAATCAGCGTCGGTGGTAAATCAATTTGCTGGGCAATTGATTGATAAGGATCAAATCTTCCAAACTTTGGATTTGCAGCAGCAAGAACAGATGTCTCTGCTTTCAAGGACGCCTGAACATTTGCTTTTGAAATTGTAACACTCTGCTGTTCCATTGCTTCGTGCATTGCACTTCTGTCAGTAGGATCCATTTTTTCAAGTTCATCAATGCAAACCAAACCTTTATTAGCCAAAACCATTGCACCTGCTTCCAAACTCCAGCCCTTCAAATATTCATCCCGAACAACAGTAGCAGTTAAACCTGCTCCCGACGCTGATTTACCAACAACATAACGCCCTTTAGGAGAAATATTTGCCATAAAACCAAGCATCACTGATTTTGCAACACCAGGGTCACCAATAAGCAAAATATGAATATCTCCTCTAGATTTAGTGCCATCTGACATTTTTTTCTGAACACCTCCAAATAATTGCAAAACCATTGACTTTTTAATTTCTTCATAACCCCAAACACTCGGCGCAATACTTCTTGAAAGTTTATTGAAAACTTCAGGATCCTGAGAAAGTTCCAAAATTTCCCTTTCATCTTCATCATTAATATCAAGTTCTTCAAATGTTTCTTCCATTGGAATTATATTATTAACTTCAACAGCAAGTTCAAATCTCGTCGACAAACCTCCGCTTGAAAGTGGAACAGGAACTTCTTTCAAAATTCCAATAACCTTGACTCGCGCACCAGGAGTTGTTTTTTCTTCCATCCGCGGTTCAACTAAATCCTCTTTAACAAAAACATTCAATCTCTTTGGCTGCTCGCCTCCTGAAAGTGATTCAGGTGATTCCTCAACAACCAATCTCTGAGTATCAACTAAATCTTTTTGAATTGCTCGAAATCCTCCTCTTCTTCCGCACGAACATCTTGAAGGTTCCCGAAATTTATTATCAATTTGCAAAACAGAAATAATTGTTCCGCATGACGGACATTCAAATTTTGCATTTACAACCTGGGGCCTGACATCTGAAGCCTGCCGAATAATTCCTTCAAATACAACAAGTTCATTCAAATCTTTTGAACGAATATTTCGAATTTTAATCTGATGAGAATCAGGCAAACTCCTTAACCGAACACGCGCATTCTTAACAAAACCCAATTCTTCAACAGCCAGTTCAAAAATACTCAATGTTTCTTCAGGATTACTAATAACTTCTTCAGAAAGTTTTATGCTTGACTCCATAAGTTTCGCAAAATCCAGATAAATCACATTTGTCCTTTTTCTTATTGATTCTCCCAAATCATCTTTATTCGCATTAAAAAAATTCTTTGCTTCAATCAAGAGTTCTTCGTGATTTGATTTTTGAGAATTCTGCGCTTCATTAAATTCCTCTTCCACCATATAAAAGAAATAAAACTCACATTTTTATATATTTATGTGGAAAAAAATAGTTATTGAAATTTAGAACTATTTCTTAAATCAAAATACTTTCTAAGGGGTAATCCATTTCTGGGAGAACCCTATTTACAGGACTTGGCTCATGTTCTCCTAATTCAGATTCATAGTAATATATCATTAAATCATCATAATAAATATACTCATCTTTTACTGTTGCCCAACTATCATCACCACCTCCAAAAAAACCTACAAAATTGAATCTGTTGATTTTCAAATCTGATACATCTCTAAATCGCAAATTTGTAACCTGGGTAATTAATTGCCCATCAATATAACCTTCAACAAAACCATCATATTGTCCTGGAGTGTTTGGCACAACTCTTTCTGTTATTGTATGCCATTCTCCTCTTGGAATTGTTTCATCCCAATAAATGCTTTCACTATAAACCGCCCCCAATAAATCCACAACTTCATCACAATCTTCAGGATAATGTCCTGTCATAGAATAAAATGTTTCTCTATACCATGTAGCATTCCACATATCAGGGTGAGTCAAATAAAAAACAGGTATAGGATTATTTAGATCCCCTTTCTTGAACATCATGCCTCCTGTAAATTCATCAGTTCCATCTGGACAGGTTAGTGAAGTATAAAATCTTGAAGGATATGATTCTAAACGAGGAAGTTTTCCTCCTTTGACAGCATCAAAACCAGATTGGAATTTAATTCTATAACTTAAGTATAATTCATCATAACCATTTTCATTGTATTCAATATGGCATCTAAATCCATTTTCATTATTTAAACTCCAGGAACCTTTAGGAAAATATGCTCTAAATACATTTGTAGGATTTTGAGAATCACTTGAACTTTTGTAAATTCCTGCATCCGGATTAGGCATGCAATAACTCCAGTCATTTTTATAACTGCTTGAACCAACTTGATTTTGTTCAAAATTATTATAATAAAGTATAACTAAATCATCTTCAATTTGTTCCTCAACACAACTATTTCCCGACGGAGTATAACCAGAATTGCATGAAACCAAAATACAAGTTCCCCATGAACTCCAAACTCCTGAAGTGCATATTCTTGTTTGCCCACCAACTCCGTTTGCAATTGTGCAACTTTGAGTTGAATCTCCTGAACAGATTAATGAAACACAAATTCCACCAGAACAAATTTTTCCCGTCGCTGAACAATTTTCCACAACAGAAGTTGTTGAATTATAATCACATTCATTCAAAGAATTGCAAAAATAATCATAATTATTTCTCACAACATTTTCACCAGAACAATAATTTCCAGAGTTTGCAATTCCAGTGCAGTTTGAATCAACAGTGCATTCCAAACCTAAATTTGAATTATTTCCATTTGGAATTTCAATATAACTTCCCGAAGCTGATTCTGATTTTTCCCATGTATCTTTTACATCACCAACTGCTTCTTTTCCTGACGACAATAAAAAAACCGGAGCAATCTGAATTTTCTTTATATTATCAACATCAATTAATTGCAAAATAAAACTATAACTTTTTCTTTCATATTCTTTCAGAGAACCATTGATTGTAAAAATTTCAGAATTGTCCTCATCAAAAACAATTACTTTTATCCCAACAAACTCTCCGTCTCCGGGATTTCTTTTTATTTTCATTGAAACTGAATTTGTTGCATTATTCAACTGAACCTGGTCAATTGCTAAATCCAAAGTAAATTTTCCCAGTGAAACTTGTTCAGTCCCCTGCATCACAACATTTCTTACAACAACCCAAAGTATTCCAACAGCAACGAAAACCAATAATAAAATTAACAATGTGGAAACTATTGTTGATAAACCTCTTTTCATTAATTAAACAGGAAAAGTGTATTTAAAAATATTCTTAAATTATTTCTTATTCCTTTTAATTCTAACAACCAAATTCCTAATAATTATACTAATTATAACAATTAAAATAATCAAAATTGCATTAACAATGTAAAATACTAATCTTCCAAAAAATGTTGTAGGAATCCATTCAATAATTTCAAAATGCGCACTTGAAGGAGCTACACCATTGGGATAAATTAATTCAAGAGCAACCACATATTTTCCAACAGGCAAAATTCCAGTATCAAAATCCCTGTTAAATTTCATTCTGTCTTCAACTAAAACTGTTTCACTTCTTGTCAAGTAAATATTGTCCTCATAATCTTTGATAGCATAATTCAAAGTAACATCCAATCTTGCAGGGTCCCCCATAGGAATCAATTCAACAGAAGTTTTCAGTTTATCTCCTTGTCTCACAATATAAGCTTTATTCAAAACAACTATATTTGAATCAAAAAGCAAATTAAGTTCTTTAATATTTAATGAAACAGGAATCGCTTTCCCCCCAATAGAAATTGTTCCAGTATAAACTCCTGTATCATTCAACCCAACAAAAATAAATTCAAGTGCTTTTGTCTCACCCGGAACAACAACTTCGTAATCCGACGGAAGAATCACCCTTTTACCAAGATTGTTTTCAGTTATTGACAAATTCAAAATATCATCACCTTCATTAGTAACCAAAATAAAAGCAACTTTTGTAGTATAAAGTCCTACATCAAGATTAATCGTGCTCGGACTTACAGAAATATCAGGCAAAGTTGTAGTTGTTGTTAAACTAGGACTTCCTCCGCCCGGACTGGTATCTCCAGAATCATAATTAACAGTAAAATACAATCTTGAAGAAAAATTCCAATTATCTGAACTATCTACACAATAAAATCTCACTCCATAAAGCCCATTTGACATTGAACTTCTCGTCGTTGTCCAGTAATCACCTCCTGAATTTGAAAGAGTGTAATTTGTAGTTCCTTCATTAAAAGAATAAACACATGCACTAACTTCAACATCATCAGTAGCAGTTATATTAAATAAAATATTATTAGTTGTTGTATAACTTTTATTCAAAGGAGAATTTATCGAGGATATAGTTGGAAGAGTTGTGTCTGATAAAACATAGGAAGTATTAACATATAAAGTTCTAAAATCAGTTTGATTTAAATTTCCTAAATTATCAGTTGCAAAAGCTTGATATGTATACGTTCCGTTTTGCAATCCAGACTGATTAATAAATAAATTCCAATCAGTTGTATTCTGCTTGTTCAAATTAGAATAATATAATTCTTTTACATCTGTTGCAGTTACTGATTTATTCATAAGAATCACATCATCAATAGTTGCATTCACATATCCTCCAGCATGGTCTGGCTGTGCTCCTAAATATAAATCAGTTGCAACATTTAACATACTTCCTGTTTGAGCTGTTGTATCATTTAATACTCCATTAATATACAAACTAATCAAAGAACCATTATAGGTTCCAACTACATGATACCATGTATTAGCTTGAAGTACTGATGATTCTGCATATGCATCTCCAGACGTAGTGTCAATAAATAAGAATAAAGTTCCAGTTGCCAAATTTCCAAGTATATAAGTATTATCAGCACCACTTCTTTTGGTGATGAAACCAGAATCACTAAAACTTCCAACCTTAACCCAAGTACTTATAGTAACATTATCTAAAATGTCTAAACTTGCAGAATCTGGGATAATCATCTCATCATTAACTCCGTCAAAGGAATATGCTTTTCCAGTAATTCCATCAACTAGTGTAGGACAATTTGTACAAGTTCCATTATTTCCATAAATACTTTCATCTTTTATTGTTGTCGCATTCTCTCCAATATACGAATTATTATTCATATTAAATTTAGCAACAACTGAATTATCATATAATGTTGCATTAGTTCCATTCCAATTAAAGATTACACTTCCTAATGCTGATTCTATTATTGAAGCATTTATCCCTGTAAATAAATCTGTTATCGTTGTTCCATTTGGTTGTGTTGGTGAAATGAATGAAATAAATGGGGCTGTAATATCATCAGTTGTGTTTAAAACATAAATCCCAGTATGATTTGAATTACCCGCGTTATCAGTTAAATACCAACGATAACCAACAGAAATTCCAGAAGTTGAATTTAAATTCTTTGTGATATTTGCCCATTGAGGTGTCGAAGTAAAATTAATTGCGGAATCATTTGTCCAAACACCAGTGTTGTTTGTTGAGAAAATATATTGCCCACTTGTTTCCAAAGCAAAATCATCATTTACATATAAAGAAAATTTAACTGACTCTCCAGCAATAGTGCTATTTGTTTGATTCAAAGAATAAGTCGGAGGTATTGTATCTGGAGGCAATTCTCCATTCAAAATATAATAAGAAATAACATGAGCAATTTCTTCATTTCCTTCTACATTTGGATGAAGCCCGTCTGATTGCAAATATTCATTATGGTCTTCAAGATAAGGGGTTATATAAACAAAATTGACCGATTTATTTTGTGCAGTTTCATTAATTAAATCATTAAATTCAGGAATGTAAGGTTGATGAGTTGTGTCATTTGCCCAAGGAACTGCACTCAAATAAATATTAGTTTGATTGTAACCATAATCTAATAAACTCTGAACAACACTTTTATATGCAGTTAAAAAAGATTCATGGCTTGTGTGATTAATTGTTAAATCATTTGTTCCACCCATAACAACAATTATAGAAGAAGAATTATAACCACTTGCATTTGAAATAAAATTTAAAATATCATTTTCAATCTCTGCTCCCCCCTGGGCAATATTAATCCAACCAAGAGACAAATTTTGTGCTGTTAAATTCCCCCAAACTTCATTATTCGGATTATCCAAACCATAACCCACAGTTATGGAATCTCCTATTGAAATAAATTTTCTTTCTGAAGGTGTATAGTTTCCAACAATAAAATTCCGTTCATCAGAAATATTCAAATTTCCAGAAGAATCAATTGCATAAACAGAATAATTATGTTGCCCATTAGAAAGTCCTGTGAATGTTGCATTAAACTTATTTATTTTTGAATTATACAAAGCAGAGATTTCATCTGCAGACAAATTTCTATTAAAAACCATTACTTCATCTATTGAACCATTAAAAGAATATGTATAATCAGCTCCGGTTTGCAATGAACCAATAAGAACATCAGAAGAAACTGAAGGAACAGAACAATCCAAAAGCTTTTGTTGATAAAATTCTCCATTCACATAAAGAGCCATATAACTTCCATCAAATCTAAAAACAACATTAACCCATTCACCTAAAGGAGGAACATAATTTGTATATAAATTAAAAGTATCACACTCTCTCAAAAGAGTTATATTAGAATCTAACATGTAAAATGAAACTTCTCTAGCGCCTCCTACAGATGTATTATATCTCGACAAAATAGAAGAAGTTTTATAACCATTAGTATTTATCCATGAAGAAATTGTAAAATGATTAGTTCCACTAAAATTAAAATCCTCTCCAACATTAACACTATCATCAACACCATCAAAATCCAAACCATTTCCATGAATACCATTGGAGATATTTGTCAAACTCAACCCTCCTTCAAAAACCCCAAAATTATCATTGGAAGAATTATCAAAAATTCCAGTTGAATTATAATAATCCATTGCCCAATAACCCAAAAGTGAATTATCAAAATCAATCCATGATGAGGTATTTCCATTTGAATCATCAGAAATATTTGCTGTAATTGTTTGAGTTGTTTCTGGAACAGTTGAACCATTTGTTGGTGTCGGACTTTCAAAAGTTATTGTCGGGGGTGTTGTATCTTCTCCAACAATAAAATTCTGTTCATCAGAAATATTCAGATTTCCAGAAGAATCAATTGCATAAACTGAATAATTATGCTGTCCTTCACTTAATTCAGTAAATGTTGCATTGAATTTATTTGCTCTTGAATCATACAAAGCAAGAACTTCCGATGCTGACAAACTTCTGTTGAAAATCATAACTTCATCTAAATAACCTTGATATTCATAGGTATTACAATCTTCATCATACGCACCAATACATAAAGGATTATTAGAATAAAAATCTTTTGTAAAACCAGATGTTGATGTTGAATTAACTAATTGCCCATCCATATAAAGATAAGCTGTTTCAGAATTTCCATCATAGGACCAACCTGCATGGTGCCATGAATCATCATTCACAATTTCTGGAGAAGTAAGTACAATAGAAAAAGAAGGTTCAATCATATGAAATAGTAATTTACTTGAGACATATTCACAACCAAACCACCATGTTTTATTATTATGATATGTCCCATATCTTGACGCCATAACTTCATTATTATCTCCGCTATCATTCCATGGATTATCACAAACAGTTCCTGTATTAAACCAAAGGAAAAAGGACACTTCTCCATCAAGATTAAAATCAAAATCTGAATTATTATTTGAAATAGAATCGTCTCCACCATCTTGGTTAAACTCCAAAGCATCTCCTCTCACTCCAGAAACTATATCTGATGAGCTTAATCCTCCATTAAAACTTCCAAAATTATCATTGGAAGAATTATCAAAAATTCCAGTTGAATTATAATAATCCATTGCCCAATAACCCAAAAGTGAATTATCAAAATCAATCCATGATGAGGTATTTCCATTTGAATCATCAGAAATATTTGCTGTAATTGTTTGGGTTGTTTCTGTAACTGTTGAACCATTATCCGGTGTCGGACTTTCAAAAGTTATTGTTGGGGGTGTTCCATCAGTAGTAGTTAAAACAAATATTTCAGTAACATTTTCATTTCCAGCATTATCAGTTAAATACCAACGATAACCAACAGAAATTCCCAAAGTTGAATTCAATGTTTTAGTAATATTTGCCCACGACGGAGTTGCAGTAAAATTCACAGCAGAATCATTTGCCCAAACTCCGGTATTGTTAGTTGAGAAAATATATTGTCCGTTTGTTTCAAGAGCAGTTTCATCATTTACATATAAGGAAAATTTTGTTGATTGTCCTGCAAGTGTAGAGTTTGTTTGATTAAGAGAATATGTTGGGGGTGTTGTATCTTCAAATACTCTGAAAATTGCGGCAGTTACAATTGCATGTGTTGATGTGCTTGATGTAAAATCCGCGTCGTAATCTCCTGCTGCGCCAAGAATATCATATTCAGCACAACGACTTACGTATGTTAAATCTGATGAAAGTGCTATAAATCCTGCACCTATTGTCATGTCTCTACTACCATCCGCATTATATCCTCCAATAATTAAATCTCCTGTGCTTGTTGAAGTTGCAACTCCTGAACTGTGAGATGTTTGTGCAGTTGTATATTGTGATGAAGTGTCCAATAAAGAATCAGATGTCGCTACTCCTGAATATTCTGATACAGAAATAAATCTACTGTCACAACTTCCCGTAAAAGATACTGTCACAACATTATTTGCATTTCCAATAATATTTTCTGCATACCAAATTTCTGACCTTTCAACTGTTGGAGCTGTTCTCCAAGCTCCAATTGCCTTTACATAAGTATTTCCTGCTGTGTCTGTAACATCTGTTACTTCTGCACTTCCTGAAGTTCCATATCTTCCGCCTATAACAACAGCGATAAAATTTCCTGTTGTTGTGCTCAATGCTATATCATTTGAAATAGAAGAAACATAACCTGTTTCATAATAATCATCATATTGAATAAATGTTATTTTGGAATTTGTGGTTAAAACATAAATCCCAGTATGATTTGAATTACCCGCGTTATCAGTTAAATACCAACGATAACCAACAGAAATTCCAGAAGTTGAATTTAAATTCTTTGTGATATTTGCCCATTGAGGTGTCGAAGTAAAATTAATTGCGGAATCATTTGCCCAAACTCCGGTATTGTTAGTTGAGAAAATATATTGTCCGTTTGTTTCAAGAGCAGTTTCATCATTTACATATAAGGAAAATTTTGTTGATTGTCCTGCAAGTGTAGAGTTTGTTTGATTAAGAGAATATGTTGGGGGTGTTGTATCTCCCCCCCCTGCAGTATAGCTATCCAAACTTACATTTCCAATAACCAAAGGAGAATAAAAATTATAAGGAGTTGAATTTAATTTAATTGTTAAATTTGCATTTGTTAAATCCCCTAACATTGAATAATTTGTGATAGCACAGTTTGAAAATTCTTCATAATCTCCGTCATTAATTTTTCCATACAGTTTGCTTCCATTTACTGTCTGGCAATCAGCAATTGAAATATTTAATGTATTATTATTTGTTCCAAAATTTAAATTTTCAAACTTCATCTCACCAACAGGATAAAACCTTGAATAAGTTGCATTATAAATTTGCGCAATTTCTGTTGGGCTCAAAGTCCTATTCCAAATTCCGATTTCATCAATTAATCCAAGCCAATCATCTCCTAAACTTGAACCATAACCTATATACAAATTTGCACCAGTCAAATCCATTGTTCCGGTAGCTGCTTCCCCTGTGTAATGATTTCCATCAACATAAAGATGAGTATTTGAACCATTCCATACAAAAACAACATGATGCCAAGCTTTATCATTTAGATTTTCAGATATTGGATTAAAATCAGAAGATCCATCACCAATTTGGTCATGCCTTATGTAAATTCTCGTTCCGGTAACAGCCTTCATATAAAAGTTAGGAAAATCTTTCAAAACAAAATATCTATCCACAGTAGAAAAGGTTTCGGATTTCAACCAGCATGAATAAGTGAAAGCAGAAAATTCCTGCAAACTTTCATTATCAGGAATTGTAATTCTATCATCTGTCCCATCAAAACTATAACATCCTCCAAAAACACATCCTGAAGTATCATAAACAACATTTGTAACAACACCATCATTGCCATTTGAACTATAATCATAAATAATTCCAGAAGTATGATTATAATCAAAAGGCATATAGAGAACTAAATCATTATCTGAAATATTCAAATGAGTAAAATTATTTTCATAAATAGTATTTGTATTTGAAGAATTATCTAAACTTTTTTCAATTAAAAATCCTGTAATCGGCAAATTAAAAAAAACAGAATCTCCCTCAGCCCATTCAGAATAATTTGAAACAACAAACAAAAAAGCAAACAGCATTAAAAAAATACTTGCAATTAAAAATCCTGAATTATTTTTTCGCATCATACATCCTCTTTTATATTCAATAAGATGGAAATTAAAGGTTATAAATTTTATTGTGTGCAAGATGCAAGTTTTAAATATAAAAATTAACTAATCAAAATCTGGAATTTCAATAATTCTATCAATAGAACTCAATTGATTTCCATGAGGAACATTTGCTTCATCTTCAAAAGAATACAAAACAAAGTTATCAAACTCTACCCACTCATCAATAGGATTTCTCCAATCATCTGTGCTTCCCCCAAAAAAAGTATAAATCCTCATTGTGTCAATTTTCAAATCTTCTGTTTTCCTAAATAAAAGATGTGAAATTTGGGTCTGCATCTCTCCGTCAAAGTAAGCTTCAAGAATGCCATCATAATTGGCACTTCCGTCAGAATTGATACTATTCAAAACCATTCTATAAGTGATAGTATGCCATTCACCTGGGCTGGATTTAGATAAAACACCAGAATTATATTCCATAACAAGTGACGAAGGTAGCCAATAACTAGGGTCTGTTTCTGCTCCCCAAAAATAAGTATCCCCGGCACCAGCTGAATTTGATTTTGAATCTGTATAAAACGCATAAAAAACGATTTTCCCGCTTTGTTTAAACATAAGTCCACCAGCAAAAAAATCATATCCTGTTAATGGGCGTGGAGCATATGGATTTCCACCATGAACCGATGGCAATTTGCCCCCCCATTGGTATTGAAATCCAGGCATAAACATTATGTCATATGAAATATAAAGTTCATCCTGAGGATTGTCCAAGGTCGCCCACCAATTTGTACCACCCTCCGATGAACCAAGAGAATTTGCAGGATAATAAACTCTCAAAACTTTTGTGGGGTTTTCTGAATCAAAAGTATCTCTCACAATATAATTATATGCACAACGACTGCACCATGGAGGATCATTCCAATCTGCTTGCCGTTCAGAATCCAAATAATGACCTAAAGTATTATCTTCAAAATCATGTTGCAAGTAAATAATAAAATCTCCTTGTCCAACTTCCCCGCCACCACAACTTCCACAATTAAATTCTTCACCACAATTATTTGTTTGGATTCCGCA
>CAYXDU010000008.1:0-7376 GCA_964463895.1 Candidatus Woesearchaeota archaeon
CATTTCAATTCTCTAATTTTGTAAATTTACTTATAAAGAATCCTTCGGTGTTGTTGTCGTGAGGGTAAATTCTGCATGAATTTTTTACTTCTTTGGAATATTTTTTTCCCTGCCAATTTAAAATTCCTTGTCTTGGTTTAATCTCTTTTGGCAAATTTATTTTTTCAATTTTTATTTTTCCCTGAAATTTTTCCAGAGCAAAATTTACGACTTCTTCATTTTCTTCTGGAGCATGTGTGCAGGTTGAATAAACTATTTCACCTTTTGGCTTGAGGATTTCAAATGCATTTTCAAAAAGTTTTTTCTGGATGTTTGAAAGTTGTTTTACTGAATTTATATTCCACATGAAATAAGTTGATTTTGTGCTTCTTAATGTTCCTTCGCCTGAACAGGGGGCATCAACGAGAATTTTGTCAAATTTTATTTTTTGTTCTTTGAATTTTTCGCAGAGATTTGCCCCTTCAGCACGGGTTATAATTGTGTTTGTTACTCCGCATCTTTCAAGATTTGAAGATAAAATTTTTATTCTTCCAAGAGATTTTTCATTTGCAATTATTAAACCTGTGTTTTGCATTTCCGACGCTGTTTGTGTTGTTTTGCTTCCGGGCGAAGCGCACAAATCCAGAATTTTTTCATGGGGTTTTGGTTTTAATGCAATTATCGGAAGCATTGATGCAAGTTCCTGAATGTAGTAATACCCCAAAAGATGTTCTGTTGAACGTCCGAGTTCTCCTGGAAGAAGTTCTGATTCAATAATCATAATTTCAGGATAATCTTTCCAGGGTTGCGAGATTTTCCAGTTGTATTTTTTTTCAAGTTTTTCTTTCAGTTCTTTTGGAGAGGTTTTTAATTTATTGCAACGAATTGATTTTACTGGTTCGTGATTTAAAATTTCCAGATAATTTTTCAAATCGTTTTTGTTTTCAAGAATTTTTGAAATTCTTTCAAGATATTGTTTTTTTAATTCCGGTCTATTCTTCATGATATTAAAATTGTTTGACCCTTTTTATTATTTCCTTTATGACAATTAAGATTATTGTGATTGTAATATAAACTGTAAGAGAATAAAGACTTGTTGCGAAGAAAACTGCTTCAGAAGTTGTTCCTGTGGTTTTTAATTTTATGACTGAGAAAGCTGTAATGATTATCAAGGCAATTCCTGCGATTGCCCACGTAATCTCAAATGTTTTTCTCAACCTCTTTTTTTGCCTTTTATTCATTATTTTAATTAGAGAAAATAGTTTTTTAATTTATTGTTTTTGAGAACGTGGATAAAAAATACTTTTCCGACGGATTTTAACTTTTCCCAGTTTTTCTTATATGGAATTTTATTTTCCCGCACCCCCTCGCAAAATTTGAAGTGCTCGCCTTTAAGTTGTTAAAATCCTAATCTTGAGATATACTTTATTTTCCATTAAAAATCATTTAAAGAAGATTGATTTTTTTTGTTGACTAATTCTTTTGCATCCACATTAAAAATCTGAAAAATATTTTCTATTGCAGGAATTATTTGTTTTTCCAAATAATATTCTATGTTGTATTCGCCTTTTTCTTCAGGCAGTTTTACTTTTTCTCTGACGAGTTTTGTTTTTTTTCCTTTATTGTCTTCTGAAATGTAATATTTAATAAGGTTTCCTTCAGAAATCGGGATTTCAAATTCTTTCATTTTTCTTGCAGCAATTACATGAGGAGAAATTGCCTTGTATTCTGAAAGAGGTTTTTTCAATTGGGTTTTTATTATAATTTCTTCTTTTGGAATTTCTCTTTTTTTTATTTTTTCAATAATTTCTTTGGTGTATTCAAGAGCTTTTTTTTCATTGCCGTCTTCTAAGATTAATTTTATTACTTTGTCCTGAACTTTTCTTGCGAGATTGCACCAATCTCTTCTTACTGTTTCAAAGCCCCTTATTTTTAAATCATTGTCTTTATCAAGAAGAGCATATTTCTTTTTGGCGCCTGCAAGTCCTGAACGTTTTGTTACCCAAATTCCTCTTTTGTAAAAATCTTCCAATTCCAATTCCATAACTCCTGGAAGTTCTGAATTTAATTTTTTAAGAAAGTTCTTTATTTCTTTTTCTGATTTTTCTTCCCTTAAAAATGCAATTGAATCTGTATCCCCGTAAATTACTTTGTAACCTGCTTTTTCTGTTTTTGAGATTGCTTCTTTGTTGAATTTTCTTACAAATGCCAGGATTGATGCAGATGATTCTAAGGAATAATATCTTGCTCCAAAAAATCCAATGTAACCGTGCACTGACGCTGACAAAACTTTGAAAGCATTGCTTCGGGCTTTTGTTATTGCATCTGGATTTTTTTTGTATTCAACTTTAAAGAATTTTCTTTTTTCAAATATTTCATTTAATAATTCAGGAAAAAATCCTTTTTCTTTTGAAAAATAAAATTTTGTTTTTTTGTTTTTGAATTCTATTTCAGGAGATTCATAAGAATTTTTTTGTTTTTTTTCTAATAATGTTCCCTTGGAAATGTTATATGAAATTATTATACTTGTGTGCATTGATGTGAAATCAAACATGACAATGTTTTCATAGAGTCCGGGTTTTGGTTCAAAAACAAAAGCGCCTTCAACTTTTGCTCTTGCTCTTCTTTCTAAAATTTCGTCCCTGTGCGGATGTTTTTCAGGAATTTCATTAAAGCGATTTAAATTATGAAGGATGTATGACTCAACATATTTTGATAAACCTGCACGCGATAAATCAAAGACAGGTTCTTTTGTAACTTTTGTGAATTCAAGCAAATCAGGCCAGAATTTTTCGAACAATTGAAATGTTAAAACTGAATCATGCAAATTATATTCATAATAATCTATCCAGTTTTTTGAATCAAGTTTTGAAGAATGTTTGATTTTGAAATCCTTTTTTGTATCGCCTAAAAATTCTTTTGCAACTTCATTTAAAGAGAGTGTTTCTGATTTCATGTATTGGGCGTAGGCAGTTCTTATGAATCTTAAAATATCAATATGGGTGATTCCTGAAATTTTTCCTGTTGTGGAGTCCTTTCCAAAACCTCCGCGTGAAAATTTTGGCTGTGAATCATCAAGCCCCAAAGATAATTTTACTTTGAATTTTTCTGCACGTGATTTTAAATAGGGCAAATCAAATCCGTCGGAAAAATATCCCACTAAAAAATCAGGCGAGATTTTTTTTACATTTTCACAGAATTTTTCCAGAAGTTCTTTTTCATCTTTAACATATTCAACATAATTTGGTTTTTCTTTTTCAGGAATTTTTTTCCATGTCAAAACTTTTTTAAAATTTTCAGAAACTAAAGAAACCATTAAAATTTCCCCTTTTCCTATTTGGAGCTCATCTGTTTCAATGTCATAGGCAAGGACTTTTGGTTTGAAGAATTTTTTTTCAAGAGGTTTTGCTTTTTCAAGTTTTATGCAGAAGTCCACATTTAATGAATTGTCTATTCCTCCGAATTCGTTGGAATTGTTTAGCATTTCTCCCTGGATTTCATACCAGTTTAAAGGATTGAGTTTTTTTTCAATTATATAATGTGTTATAAAACCCAAATCATATCCCCGTCGTTTTTTAATTTCGGGTGTTACAATTTTATCTGCAATATCGTGCAGGTCCTTGTAATTTGTTGCGAAAATTTTCAGTGCTTTTATTGGTTTGTCTAAAAATTTTTTTTCGTGCAGTTCAACTTTTTCAACTTTTGTCTGGCGTCCTTTGATGTTGAGTTTTATTTTTTCAAATTTTTTAATTAATTTTTTTGTTTGGGATTTTTTCAAAGTGTCTTTTAGAATTGCCCAAAAATAAACATCACAAGTATCTATGATGCAAATTCTTTTTCCTTCTGAGTTTCTGCCAATTATTTTTGCGTGGTTTTTTCCATTGAAATCAAAGTAGTTATAATCAATTGGAATGAAGTCGGTTTTCATATTTTATTTAAGGAGATTTGGTTTTTATAATTTGGGAATTTCTAAAACGAAAGATTTAAATATAACTAAAGAGTAGTGAATTTATGAAAGAGAGTTTGCAGGATGAAATAGAAAGCGAGGATTTCGCAAAATTATTTTCAATAATGCCTAATCGTGATTTAGCTAAAGAGTTTTTTGCTTATGTTTCTGAAGAGGATAAGAATTCTGAAGAATACTCTATTTTATTAGATGAAATTTCAAAAAGAAATAGCTTCAAGAATTCTTTTGAAAATTGGGCAAAAAAATATAATTTGACTAAGACAGCAGAGAAAGATATGGAATTTTATAAAACTCTTGATTTGAGAGGATTATCTCCTGAGGAATCTAAAATTTCTTCTTTAAGAAATGCTCTTAAGGATGTTTATAATTATTCCCGACTTTGGGCAGGCACATGCGAGGTTGAATTTCCAGATGGAGAGAAAATGCAAAAAGGTTTTAGGAAGAGATTGGAAAATATTAATCCAGAAGTAATAAGACGATTTTCTATAGATAGATATTACAACGGCGAGAAGATTTATGACAGGTTAACTAAGAGTTAATTATTTATACAAGTTTTCCTTTTAAAAATTATGGGATTAAATATTCGTGAAATTATTCCGAGAAAAGAAATTGAAATAGAAGATTTGTCTGGAAATGTAATTTGTGTTGATGCATTTAATGCTTTGTATCAGTTTTTGAGCACTATTCGGCAACCAGATGGCACTCCGCTTATGGATTCTGAGAAAAGAATTACTTCACATTTGTCTGGAATTTTTTATAGAAATATTAATTTGATGAATTTTGGAATTAAACTTGTTTATGTTTTTGATGGTGAACCTCCTGAGTTGAAAAGGAAAACTCATTTTAAGAGAAAAGAAGCTCGAGATTTAGCTGGAGAGAGATATGAAATTGCCAAATCAGATGAGGATTTTGAAAAAATGAAAAGTTATAGTTCGCAAATGGTTCGGTTGAGTGATGAAATGATTTCAGAGAGCAAGGAACTTTTGGAGGCAATGGGTGTTGGAGTTATTCAGGCGCCAGGAGAAGGCGAGGCAGAAGCAGCTTATTTGTGTCATGTTAAGAAATCAGTTTATGCATCAGCTTCGCAGGATTATGATAGTTTGCTTTTTGGTGCAGATAAGTTAGTTCGGAATTTAACTCTTTCCCGACGGAGAAAAACTTTTAATGGTTATGCTGAAGTCAAGCCGGAAATTATAGATTTGGAAAGAGTTTTAAATTATCATGAAATAAATCTTGACCAGTTGATTTGTCTTGGAATTTTGGTTGGAACTGATTATAATCCAAAAGGTGTTCCCGGAATTGGACAAAAGAAAGCTTTGGATATTGTAAAGAAATTTGTTTATCCTGTGAAAATTTTTGAAAGTGTTGAGGAAAAGATTTTGAGTTTGCCTGATGAAGACAGATTTGATTGGCAAGAAATTTATGAACTTTTTCATAAGGCAAATGTTAAAGATTTTGAAATTGAATTTCCAAAAGTTGATGAAGAAAAAATTAAAGAAATTTTAGTTGAAAGACATGAATTTTCTTTGGAAAGAGTTGAAAAACAACTTGAAAAGTTAAGAGAAATAAAATCCAAACAACAGCAGAAGGGGTTGGGGAATTGGTTTTGAGGAAAATTTTTAAAGTATCTTTCTTTATGTATTTTTATGGTTCATTTAGATGATGAGGCGAAAGGGATTTTAAGATATCTTGCAAGTAATTATAAACAATCCTCTGGATTGCCTGATATTGTTGAATATTTGAAAGATTCTGGATATGATGATGTTACGAGAAGAAGCGTTACAGAAGATTTAGATTATTTGAGAGATGTTGGATATGTTCGTTCAAAAACAAAAGGAAAGGGAGAAGATCGTGAAGAAAAATTTTATCTTTCAAGAATGCCTTTTGGAGGAAGATTTAAAAGAAGAGGGTTGCAGGGAAGAGGAGTACTTCATGATGCAAGTAGTTTAGTTAAAAGATTAACAGGGGGATTTTTCTTTTTATTTGGTTTTGGAGTTATAATTTACGAAGGATTAAATTTTACTGGTGCTGTAATTTCAACAAATAATCAAATTGGAATTTCATCAATTTTAGGTTTTGCTCTTTTGCTTATTGGGGGATTTTTGTTTAAGAAGAAAAAATAAATTATTTTAGTTTATTCATTTTATTAACAATATTTTGAAGTTTTTTTTGCAATCTCAAATATTCTTTTTTTGCTCCAGGAATGCCTTTTGCTATATTTAATTCGTGCTTTCTTGCTTTTTGATATGTTTCATTATATATCATTCTTAAATTTTCAAAATCTTTTTGTTTTAATTTTTCCATTCTTTGTGCTTTTTTTCTTGCCTTTTTTTGTTCTTGGATATAATTTATTCCTTTTTTTGCAGTATCTGCAACAGCATAACCGGCTTTTGTTGCATTGTATCCAATATTATATCCTGCTTTTCTCCATCTTCCAAGTTTTCTGGCTCGCTTTTCTTCTTTTCTTCTTTGCATTTCAAGTTCTTTTCTGGTTCTTTCATCTCTTTTTCTTTGAATTTTCTCGTTTTGTTTTTGTGTTGTTTGTTCATGTCTTCTTTGTTGTCGAATTAATTGTTTTCTTCTTTGTGCTTCTCTTTTTTGCATTTGCAACATTTCTTCCTGTTGTTGCTTTTGCTCTCTCTGTCTTTGAGATCTTATTTGTTCTTCTTTTCTACGGAAATTTTCTTCAGATTGTAATTTTTTCCTCCTAAGCAATTCTTTTTCATATCTTCTTTTCCTTTGCTTATTTTGCTTTTGAGCAATTTTTTGTTGGTCTTTTAATCGTTTTTTTTGTTCTTTACGATATTCTTTAGAATTATAACCTCTTCTACTACCAGAACTTAAATTCTTCTTTTTTTTTAATGCAATAAATCCCCCCAAAGCAACTAGCCCGGCACCGACGCCAATCATGAAAGCTTTTCTATATACAAAAGGCATGAAACCTAATGCAACCATTGCTCCGCCTAAAATCATTAAAAATCTTCCGAATGAAAATTTCTTTCTTCCTGTTTCTGGATTTTTTTTTCTTGATAAAAAGAATACAAATAACAAAAGAAGTATTGGAGCAATTATATACAATAAATTTTCAGAAATTCCGATTCCGTAAATCCACGACGTTAAATCCAGAGATGTTCTGTTTAAACCGTACATTGCTAAAAGTGAGATTGCCAAAGAGATTACTGTTTTTATTGCATTGTTTTTTCCGAGACCGGTTCTTCCAAGAATCCACATAAGCATTGCAAAAACAATTACAAAAAATATAACAAGAATCATTGTGTTGGGGTCTATTTGATAAAGTATGTCGGTTATTGCCATGTTTTATTTAATGAAATCGGGATTATAAAGTTTTTGTGGTATTTGGCCCCCCCCCCCCCCGGGGGGGTGGTAAATTTTGGAGGAGTTTGATGTGAGAAAAAAAAAATAAAAAAAA
>CAYXDU010000008.1:7386-12487 GCA_964463895.1 Candidatus Woesearchaeota archaeon
GCTAATTTGCGCTCGCTTTGCATTGCGAAAATAATATTAAAATAAATAAATCTAAACACAATTTTAATTAAACTTTCTTTTTAAATATCAGAAAACTTTAATATCTCAAAAAATAATCTATAATTTCATTCTCTTTCCAAAAATTCAAAAATTTCTTTTTGTTTGTGGCTGTTTAGTCCAACATGGATCTCTCCTGTTGAAGGTTTTGTATTCAGGAATTCCAGTTTGATTAATTCTTTGATAGCTCTTTTATGTTCTTTTGTTCCCCGCAAATGTGATGGAAGGGATTTTTGCAGATTTTTTATTTCAGTATGCCTTCCACCCCAAATATTTAAATTAATTAATTTTCTTAAGATTCTTTTCATAATTGCTGTTTGCAAATCCATAAAATAAATAAATTACTGTTTCTTATAAAATTTGTCTGGTTTTTATATGGAACATATATGTTTCAAAATAGAAACATTTAAATAATAAGGGTTTTTATATAGTTCATGGGAACATTATTCAGACATGCTTTAGGAGACACCCCTAAAATAAGAGTTTTGGAATTTTTGATAGAAGGTCGTGAATTGGATTATAGTATTTCAGATATTGCCGAGGGTGCTGAAATTGGAAGAACAACTTTGTTTAGAATTTTTGATGATTTGCTTAAGACAGGAATTATTGTTCCAACAAGGGAAATTGGAAATGCAAAACTGTTTAAACTTAATATGAAAAATGTTTTTGTTCAGAAGATGGTTGCAATCTTTGATGAAGTAATTTTTCAAAAGAATAAAATTGTTGTTAATTCTTAAGTTTTCTTTATCAGAAAACTTTAATATCCCAGAAATAATGTAGTTTTATGAAACAAAAAATTCAAAGATCATTTAATGTTTTAGGAAGTGTTGCAATTGTGAATTTTTCAGATGATGCGAAACTTGCTGATAAAAAGAAGTTTGCTAAAAAAATTTTGAAAGAGAATTCTCAGATTAAAACTGTTTTGGAAAAGTCAGGGAAGTTTTCAGGCAGGTTGAGGAAAATGGAAACTCGTTATCTTGCTGGTGAAAAAAATAAGGAAGTTTTATACAGGGAAAATAATTGTGTTTTTAGATTTAATATTGACACAACTTATTTTTCTCCCCGGTTGAGCAATGAGAGAAAAGAAATTGCTAATGAAATAAAAAAAGGCGACGAGGTTTTTGTGATGTTTGCAGGTGTTGCTCCTTTTTCAATTGTTATTGCAAAAAATCCTCGTGCAAAAAAAGTTTATTCAAATGAAATTAATCGCGAGGCAAATAAATATGCAAAATTAAATTTGGAATTGAACAAGGTTAAAAACAAAGTTGAACTTGTTAATGGTGATGCAAAAAAAGTTTGTGAAAAATTAAAATTGCAAAAGAAAAGATTTGATGTTATTGTTATGGCGCGTCCGAATTTGAGAGAGACATTTTTGAAAGATGCGTTTAAAGTTTCAAAGAAAGGAACGCGGATTTTTTATTATGGTTTTTGCAAAATTGAAGATGTTGATAAAGTTGTTGAGCAGATAAAAAATTCTGCTAAAGAATCAAAAAAGAAAATTAAAATTTTAAAAACAAAACATGCCGGGGAAATAGCGCCTTATAAAATTCGGGTTAGAGTTGATTTTAGAGTTTTGAATTAGGAATTTTCTGTAAGCAACAAATGCTTCATGGTTTACATCTTGGTCAGCTTCAATAGGGATTCTAGAGTGTTTATTTATTGTTCTTTCTAAATCTTCTAAGTTATGTATATTATACAATCTTACTTTAGGAACACCGAAATTATAATTTAATTTATTTAAATTTTCTTCTGATATCTCTTTAGAATCAAATACATTATGATGATTACAAAATTCGTATAAGTAATCTTTATTTACTTTCATTTTATTTCATTGTATAAATAGTTTATAAAAATTTGTGTGATTTACAATTCTTTCTCAGGTTCAATTGCAGTCGGAGCTTCTCCTCCGTGCCATGTAAATCGCGGTCGGATTTTCATAGGATAAATTCTTTCTGAGTTGTCGTCGAGGATTATTGCAGAGCCTTTTAGTGTCGGAAGATTATCCATGTTTTCTTTGATTCCCTGAAGAAGATAACTTTGCATAATTTGGTTCAGGGCTTCCAAATCTGGTGCAGAAGTTACCCGATGTGAGATTACAATATCTGATTGGGTCATTACATCCCTGTGAATTTTTCCCGGTTGTTGTGTTGCTAAAACTACTGAAATTCCGGGTTGTCTTCCTTCACGAAGCAACTGAATTAATGCGTCGCTTGCAAGGGATTTTCCTTCTAAAGGAAGAAACTCGTGTGCTTCGTCAATAAAAAGCCAAACTAAAGGAACTTCTTTTTTTGAATCATAACCAGAATAAGATAAACCTCTTGAGATGGATTTTATTTCTTCAGATTTTCGTGCAGCCATTCTTTCATTGAACATTTTTCTTGAAATTAAACTAATTACTAAAGCCCGAACATTGAAACTTCCAACGGAATTGTAGACACTTAGGTCAAGAACTGTTGTTTTTCCAGGGTTGATTAAGTCACTGATTTTTGTTGGTTGCACAGATTCATTTGAGAAAATTTCCCATGTTTCTGCTGCTTCAAATAATCCTGCTGCTGCGTTTTTTGTTTCCTGTGAATTTTTTGTGTCAGATTCAATTTCTTTTATAATATCTTTTATTGAATAAGATTTTTCTTGTTTTAGTTTATTTATTGTTCTTTCAATTAAAACAGCGACGGGATTTATTATATCCAAACCAAAAGTCAGAACCCAGTCCTCTGCATTCATTTCAGTTACGTCTAAGGCGAATTTTTCGTCGATGGGCATTCCTTTTTCTGCATAAGAATTATAATACCCAAATGGAACAAAGATTTTCACTGCTGTTGTTTCTGGTTTCAAATCCCATTCCTGCAATAATTTTTTATCTTTTTCATTTTGGTATTTCATTGTCCAATAAATTCCCATTGTGTCAAAAATTAAAGAAGAAATATTTTCAGAAGCTTCTTTTGGAAGTTTTGTAAGTTCTTCTGCTAAAACTCCAAGGGTGTAGGATTTTCCTGAACCTCTTTTTCCTGCAACGAGCACAACATGACTTCGCGCAATATCCATATAAATTTTATTTGATAAAGAAGTATATTGTCCCATTTTTACAAAACCCTTTCCAATGTAAATTAGTCCTTTGTCTTTGAAATCTTTTTTATCTGTTTCATTTCTTCCTATTATTATATCATATGGCATGTAATAAATTAGTGAAAGAGATTTTTAATTATTTGTGTTTTGAAGAAAAGAAAATAATTCATGGACTTAACATTCATCTTTACCAAAATCTTTTTAAAGGAAAATTTCATGGTTGTAAAATGAGTGAAGATGAAAAAGAAAATCATGAAGTGCATTCGCACAAAAAGAAAGTTTCAATTGTGAAGAAAATCCGGCATAATCCATGGGTAATGTCAACTATTGTTTTAGTTGTTCTTGTTGTGATAGTTCTTGTTTCAGGTTTTACAGGAAGCACAGGAAAAGTTGTTTCTGAATCAAAGGCATCAGACAACTTGCTTGGATTTTTGAATACTCAAACAGGCGGAGGGGTTTCATATGTTTCTTCTGAGGATTTGGGATTGCTTTATGAAATAACTGTTCAATATAATGGTCAAGATATCCCTGTTTATGTTACTAAAGATGGAAAATATTATGTTCAGGGAATTTCTGAATTAAGTTCAAGTGAAACTTCTGAATCAACTGAAAACTCGCAGGATATTCCAAAATCAGACAAGCCAGTTGTGGAATTGTTTGTAATGAGTTATTGTCCTTATGGAACCCAGGCAGAAAAAGGTATTTTGCCTGTTTTGAATTTGCTTGGAGACAAAGTTGATTTTGAATTAAGATTTGTTTATTATGCAATGCATCCTTCTTATGGAGAAGTTGAGGAAAATTTAAGAGAGTATTGCATTCAGAAAGAACAGGAAGATAAGTTTAATGATTACCTTGAATGTTTCCTTGATGAAGGGGATAGCGACGGATGTTTGGTTGAAGTTGGAATTGATACTGCTAAGTTGGATTTATGTTATGCAGCAGCAGATGAGGAATTCTCAGTTACTGCAAATTTGGAAGATGAATCTTCATGGTTAAGTGGAAGATATCCTTTGTTTAATGTTGATAAAGAATTGAATGAGCAATATGATATTGGAGGGAGTCCAACATTGATTATTAATGGTGAAGTTGTAAGCAGTGGAAGAAGTCCTGCTGTTTATTTGGATACAATTTGTCAGGCATTTACTGAAGGAAATGTTCCTGAAGAATGTGAGACAGAATTAATTTCAGATTCTTATGTTTCTGGTTTTGGATGGACAACTTCAACAGGCACAACAACTGATGGTGCTCAATGCGGTTGATTATATAAATTTTTAAAAAGTTTGAATGTTTTTTTATTTTATGGATTTGCTTGAGATTGCTAAAGATTCTGTAAAGTTATTTAAAGAAGATTATTGGACAAATAACGAGGGAGACAAAATTCCTGCAATTAATGACAATATTTATAGAATGTTTTTGAATTTTTTTGTTAATAATTTTAATTATGATTTAGTTTCTAAACCAGATATTGGTTTGTGTGATGACAGAAGTGTTGATTTTTGTTTGAGAAAGAATGGATATCGTTTTTTGGCAAATATTGGTTTTAATGGCATTAGTTGGTATGGAGATGATGGAAAAAACAAAGACAGGATTTCTGGAGTTAGAGATTTTGCTTTAAGAGAAATTTATTTGAGGGCGTGGATTAAGAGGAATTTTTCTGGTTAATTTGCAATACCATTTCTCAAATACTCAACTTCTTCTTCAGAAAGCTTTAGTTCCCATGCGATTTTTGGATTTGAATTTATAATTTGTTTTATTATTGGAAATTCTTTCATTGCACGTTTTTTTCCGACATGGGCAAGTTTTGCGTATTTTTCTGCAATTGATTTTTTCTTTGCTGTTCTTTGATTGTTCATCCAAATTTTTAAAATTCTTGTTGGTTTTTTGTATTTTGTAAAACCATATTTGCTTTCTTTTTTTGCTGCAGAAATTCCATAACTTAAAAAAATATTTTCATAAACCATAAATCTCCAGTATTGCT
>CAYXDU010000009.1:0-12012 GCA_964463895.1 Candidatus Woesearchaeota archaeon
TGCCTCGGTAGTTTAGTGGCTAAAACACTTGCCTGTCGCGCAGGAGTCCCGGGTTCGATTCCCGGTCGAGGCGTTTTAACCCTTCTCCCCAGACAACTTCTCAAATTCTTCTTTGCTCAAAATCCTATATTTCTTATTAAATCTTTTATGTTTGACAAAAGAAACAACTCCTTCAATTGTTAATCCAAGTCCAGCAAGAAACCAATACCAATCTGAATCAAGATAAAAAACTCCTGTTAATTTCAACAGCGTCCCGACAACCATCAAAACACCGACAAAAATAAACAACTCATGCCCGGCAGAAGAACTCTCAAATCGCACAACTTTTTTTATTTTATCAAAACCCTTTTTCATAAGAAAATAATCAACCCGGAATTTATAAATTTTCTCTCACTTCTTTATAGTTAAAAGAATTTTCATAAACAAAATCATCATTTAATCTATTCCAGGTTTCCTCAAGCCCTTCTCTTGTT
Organism: Candidatus Woesearchaeota archaeon; assembly: GCA_964463895.1. Classification (GTDB taxonomy): domain Archaea; phylum Nanobdellota; class Nanobdellia; order Pacearchaeales; family GW2011-AR1; genus MWBV01. The sequence continues at coordinate 474 of CAYXDU010000009.1, forward strand.
TCTTCATCAAAAATTTCTTCAAATCCCATGAAAAATTAAAGAACAAATTCTATTTAAATTTAATTGTAATAAACTAATTTATTTTAATCTCCTTTCCAAAATCCAGGATACATAATTTTAGCAGTAACTTCCATATCTCCTCGTTCTGCAAGAGTCTTTTCTCTTCTTCTAAAATATTTTTCCATAAAATTATTATACCAAATTCCAATTCTATCTCTCAAAGGCAATATTCTTGTTATTCTTGTCAAAGCTCTATCAACTTCTGCAAGATTAACCATCCTTCCTTGATTAAGATATTCATCGCCATTCGCCATTCTATTTCTTACCCCCTGAACTTTTTATAATCTTCTTACCACCCATATAAGGTTGCAAAATTTTTGGAATTTTTACATTTCCATTTTTATCCTGATTATTTTCTAAAATTCCAACTAAAGCACGCGAAGTCGCAATTGCAGTATTATTTAAAGTATGCGGAACAAGCCTCACATTTTTTACTCTTGTGCTAATTCCTAATTTCCGCGCCTGAGCATCTGTCAAATTACTGCAACTTCCAACTTCGAAATATTCTTTCCGACGAGGAGAATAAACTTCAACATCAATCTGCTCTTTTTTCAAATCACCCAAATCACCAGAACAAATTCTCAAAACCCTGCACGGCAATTCCAAATCCCTAAAAATTTCAATTGTAATTTTTTTCATTTCTTCAAAAAACTTGTCTGAATCTCCAGGAAGGCAAATCACAATCATCTCAACTTTGTTAAACTGATGCGTTCTAAACAAACCCTTTTCATCAATTCCATGACTTCCAATTTCTTTTCTGAAACACATTGAATAAGATGTTTGTTTTATCGGAAGTTCTTTTGAATTAATTTCTGTATCAACAAATCTTCCAATCAGCGAATGCTCTGAAGTTCCAATCAACGAAACATCGTCATTAGCCATCCGGTAAATCATAACTTCCTGGTCATTCAAATCTGTAACTCGGTTAATAACTTCATTCCTCAGCATTAACGGCGTCTCAATATATCTAAAACCTTTTGCAACCATTTTATCAACTGTAAATCTTATCAGCGCCTGATTAAGCAAAGCCAAATCACCTTCCAGATAATAAAAACCAGTTCCTGCAACTCTTGAAGAACTTTCAAAATCTCCTAAACCCAAGTCCTCCATAATTTCAACATGGCTCTTCACATTAAAATCAAAACTTCTTGGTTTTCCAAAAACTTTTTCAACAACATTCTCTGATTCATCTCTTCCCAACGGAACTCTGTCAGAAATAAAATTCGGAATCTTTCCCAAAAGAACATTTATCTCACTCTCAAGTTTTTTTCTTTTAACCTGAAGTTTCTCAATTTTGTCAGGAATTTTCTTTGCTTCTTTTATTAAATCATTGGCTTTGCTTTTTTTCTTTGCCTTCATTAATTTATTTATTTTTTCAGAAATTTTATTCCTCTCTGAACGAAGTTTGTCCTCATCATATTTAATCTTTCGCCATTGCTCATCAATTTTCAAAACTTCATCAACAATTTTCAGTTTATCATTCTGAAATTTATTCCTAATATTTTCCTTAACTGTCTCAGGATATTCACGGATAATTTTAATATCTATCATAAGAACAATAAAGAAATATTGTATTTAAATTTATTGAAACAAACCTTTAAAAATATCTTTAACTAAATTATTTTATGGTAGAGGTGGGTTCACAAATAGCAACTGTCCTTGGAGATTTTTACACATATTTTCTTTCTCTGCTTCCGCCGTGGGTTCAAAATTTTCTCGGATTATTTTTGCTTATTATTGTAATTGTGATTTATGCAATTTTCATCTGGAAATTTTACAGATTTGTTTCAAAGAAAAATATTATTTCATTAAATTTAAAACAATTCAACACTTCCCAGAATCCTTTTATAGCAAAAACTTTTGGAATTTTCCTTTACATAGTTGAATACATTTTTGTCCTGCCTTTCCTGATTTTCTTTTGGTTTGCAGTATTTGCAATTTTTTTAATTTTGCTTACAGAAAATTTATCAGTTTCAGCAATATTAATTCTGTCAGCAACGATAATCGGAGCAATAAGAATGACTGCTTATTACAACGAGGACGTCTCAAGAGAAGTCGCAAAATTCCTTCCCCTTACACTTCTTGCTGTTTCAATGACAAAACCGAATTTTTTCAATTTCCAAAGAGTTCTCAGCCAGATATCTCAACTGCCTCAATTTTTCAATAACATAATAACTTATTTGCTTTTCATAATTTTAATAGAGATTGTTCTAAGATTCTTTGAATTTCTCTTCGGACTTTTTGGATTAACAAATCTTGAAGAAGAATTAGCAGAAAATTCTGACAATAAACAACTTCAAAACCAATAATCAACGCCGTCCTTCAAAAGAAACCGAGACATCAAGAATTTTTGATTTGTTTTTTCTGCCAAACCCGAGAATCTCAACATACTGATTAAAATTAAGATTATGTTCTTTTATTTTTCTTCCAGAAATAGAATATTTCCCTTCTATAAAACTTAGTGCATCATAATAAGAAGCACCTGAATCAAGAACTTTTTTAATATAATCAACTGCTGATTCATAATCCAAACCCTCAAATCTGCAGAATTCAGGAATTTTATTATTGTTAAAAAACAAAGGAATTTCTGATTTGCATTTTATTTCTATGCCATTGCTTGCCCAACTTCCCTCACCAATTATAATATCCTCTACTTCACTAAGTTTAGAAATTTTTTTCTTTTTCATTATAAACAGAATTAAAATTAGATTTTTAAAATTATCTAATTCCTCTCAACTTCAGGATGATCCTGTCCTTTTTCTGCAATACTTTTCAAAACTTTAATGTGCTTTTCTTTTTCTTTTTCATAATCTTTTTCTTTAACACCAATTTCTTTTATCATTTTTGAAATATATTCCCCTCCAAGGAAATGCGGAGTCAAAACATAACTCGCACCTTTTTTGTAAAGCTCCAAAGCATCTTCAATTGTATGCGCCCGAACAATAATAATTGCCTTGGGATTAATAGTTCTTATTTCTTCAACTAAAAGGAAATTCGCTTCAAAATCCGGAATCGTGGAAACAGCAAGTTTGATTTTATCCAACGGCAAATCTTTCAGCAACTCCGGATCATCAACATCACCGTACAAACACGGAACCTTGAACTTATTTAAAACTGTAATTGTATCAGGATTAAAATCAACAACAAGATATTTTCTCCTTGCTGATTTCATTGCATTTAAAATACTAAATCCAATTCTGTTATAACCAAATAAAATCGCATCATAGTTTTTTCCGATTTTTCTCTCATGTTTAATATTTTTCTTTTCAAACCAGCCGACAAATCTTGCCATCTTTGGATAGAAATCTTTTGCATAAATAATCATGTATGTTGATATAACTATTGTTATTACCATTGTTAGTATGGTAGTATGAAGCACTGACGAAGCAATGTGTCCGAGTGCAACACCTAAACCAAGTATAATCAAAGAAAATTCTGAAATCTGCGCAAGAGTTGTTCCGACAAGGAAATTCGTTCTTTTTGTATATCTAAAATTTTTCAGCAGGAACATTAAAATCAATGGCTTGAATATAAGAACAATTACTGAAAGAATCAAAGCACCGACAATAATTGAGCCAATACTTTCTATTTGCATATTCAATCCAAGAATTATGAAAAATATTATAATAAAGAAATCCCGCAAAGGACGAATCTTAGAACTTATTTCTGTGCTATAAGGTGTGACTGAGAGAACAACTCCTGCAACTAAAGCTCCGATTTCAATAGACAATCCAAAATAACTAAACAACGCTGCAACCAAAAAACACCAGCAAACAGAAAACAAAAATAAAAGTTCCTGTGACTTTGCAATGCTCTTTGTTAATCTCGGCAAAACAAAATAACCAAGCAGAAATAAAACAACAATCAAACCTGCACCGCCAAGAAGTGTTTTTAATGCACTTCCCTGCAATCCTGTATCGCCAGACAAAGAAGAAATAAATAACAAAACCGCAATAGCAACCAAATCCTGAATAATTAAAATCCCAATAGAAATCTTGCCGTAAAGAGAATCCAGATTTTGCTTATCTGAAAGAAGTTTCATAATTATAATTGTGCTTGAAAACGCAAGAGCAATTCCAATATAAGAACTTGCAATGATGTTCATTCCCAAAACTTTCCATGCAACTAAAAAACCCAAACCAAAAGTCAGAATAATTTGTCCAAGCCCAACCAACAGCGACGCTGTCCCGATTTCCTTAATAACTTTCGGATTCAAATGCAAACCCACAATAAAAAGCAAAAATGCAATTCCTAATTTGGAAAAAACACCAATAACCTCTGTTGAAGCCCCAAACTTTATCAAAAACGGACTGATAATAACTCCTGCAATAATATAACCAATTATAATCGGCTGCTTCAAAGCCCGCGCAATAAACGAAACTATAAACGCAGTAAATAAAATAATTGCAAGCTGAATAAATATCGGTTCTATTTTATCTCACCTCTGCAAAATATAAGAAAAAAAGGTATAAAAAGGTTTTTAAACCAAATCTCAATAAAATTAATATGGCCATTGTAAGAATAAAATTAAACAGCACAGACATAAATTTGCTTAATGATATTTGCAATTCTGTTCAGGAAATCGCAAAAAAATCAGGCATCACAATTCGAGGTCCAGTGCCTTTACCGACGAAAAAACTCAAAGTCACAACACGAAAATCACCGTGCGGCGACGGAACTGCAACTTTTGACAAATTTGAAATGCGAATTCACAAGCGATTAATTGACATTCCGGCAAATGAAAAAGTCCTGCATCACATTATGAGAATGCAAATTCCAAAATCTGTTAATATAAAAATTGAGATGAAAGATTAATCACAATAATTCTTAAAAATCTTATTTAATAAAATACCTTATGGAAATTTATCCTAAAGATATTAATGAATTTAGATATCTTAATGATAAAGAAAAGGTTTGTGCAGTTTTTGAATATGATTTATTAAAAGATTCAATAAGTGTTAATTATCCGAAGAAGAAAATAAAAATTGTTTTTAATTCTAAAAATCCAAAAGAGATACAAAGTTTTTGGGATAATTTGATTCGTTCGTCTTGGGATAAAAAATTAGATAGTTTGGAAAATATTTTAAATGAGATGAAAGAAAAATTTATTGTGAAAAATTAATAAATCTTAAGTATAATAATTCTTAAAAAACCGATTTTCATGATAATTTTATGGGATTAATGAAATTAATAGATAAACACAAAAAGAGCACTAAAAAATCAGCTTCACTAAGAGAAAAAATATGTAAAGAATTGTCCTCTTACATAAAAACTATTTTGCCTATAGATGAACTAACATATACAAACGACCTTCAGAAAAAGATAAATGAACATTACAAATTTCAAATTCCTATAAATTATGTAAATGAAGCAATTGAAGAAATTTACAGACAAGAATCAATGAAACATATAAAAGATTAACCACAATAATTCTTAAAAATCATATTTAATAAAATACTCTATGGAAATTTACCCATGGGAAATCAATGAAGTAAGATATTACAAAGGAGAAACCCCTTTATGCAAATTTTGAATATAATGCATCAAAAGATTCAATAACCTTTAATTGCCCTGAAAAGAAAAAGAAAATTCTTTTTAATTCTAAAAATCCAAAAGACATTCAAAATTTTTGGGATAATTTAGTTAGAAATTCTTCAGAGAGACAATTAAAAAACCTAAATAAAATTCTTGAAGAAATGAAGGAAAAGTTTATTATGGAAGATTAAATCTTTCTAAAAAAATAATATTTGCCTCCGGTTTGAGTTGCAATATCAATAAAGTCCTTTTGTGAATCTTCAGACAAATTTATTCCTACATGGTTTACTTTTATGCTTTTTGATTTTGCTTTATCAATAATCTCCTTGGAAGAAACATTTCCAAAATTATTTTTCCCATTAATTATTGCTGTGACTGTCCTATCATTTTCAAGAGAAGGAATTAAAATATTATTTGCAGGATAATATGCTGTTTTTCCTCTGGCAATTTCTGTTTTAATATCATAGGTATGAAAAAATTCCGGATAGTTTCTTGGATTTAAATCTTCTAAAGTTGAATTGGGAGGAAGCATTAATTTAGAAAAAGAATAAACTTCACTTGAATCTGGAAAAGAATATTTTTGAAGTAACTTCCATTCTCCATTCTGATTCATTGAACCCGATTGGTCAAGAAGATAAACATCTGCTCTGCAAATATCCAGTGCTCTTTTTAATGGATTTTCATCTGGAATAATCTTTCCAACCCTGTCTTCTCCAAGAAGAAGAGAATCTTGTGTTTCACGACTTTGGGATTCACCAAAAGCAGAAATGTAAAAATCAACTTGCGGAAATTTTCTTTTCAAAAAATTTGCAATAGAAAGACATCTTTTATCACTAAGAATTAGATTATCTTTCTCACTTCCAACACAGTCGGCATAGCCTTCAATATTAAAACTGTTTATACCCTTTTTATCCACATATGGCTTGAGAATTTCTTTGCAATAACTTTCCAAATCCAAAGAATCACTATGAAACAAATCAGATTCATTTGTTCTGAAATGAATATTCATAATTATTCCCTCAAGAGAATTTTTTAATTCTCCTGCTAAAGGTTCAGAAAAATTAATTTCAGAAGAAACATGTTTTTCAGAAAATTCTCTTTGACAATGGTTAACTTTTAATCTTCTTATATAATCGCAGCTAAAAATATCCTGTGAGAAAACATTTTCAGATAAACCTAAACTCAAACCTGAGAACAAAATTCCATAAAGTAAATGTTTATTCATAAAAATTTCATAAAAAAGAAATTTAAAAGCAAATATGAATTACAAAATAAGGAATCTAAAATATATTTTAGAAAACAACCACACAAAACTTTATAAAACCTTTTTACAGAATAATAATGTTTTCCACGAGCGGTATTCGTCAAGTGCTCAGAAAAGATGCCGCCCTTCCGAATTTTGAGGAAGGAGCGAGGTTTTTGGAAGCGAGAAATTCGAAAATCAATAACGACTTCCAAGAGCCGAGTAGAGGAAAACAGGGGGTTTCCTCGTATGGAAAAAGACATTGGAAAAATAAAAAAGAACGACCAGTCAGATGTTGTAATCAGAGTCGATGATTTCGGCGGCAGAAAAGGTTTGACAATTCGAGAATTTGTAACATCAGACAGATATACTGGTTTTACAAAATCTGGTGTTAGAATTCTTTCAGCTGATTTCCAAAAATTCAAAGAAATGATTAATTCAATTACTGACGAAGACATGAAGGAAGTTGAACAACCTGAAGAAGAAAAACCTTCTGAAAAATCCCAACCAAAAGACCAGGAAACTTTGCCTGATTACTAATTCAAAAGATATTTTCTAAGACGAATATTTTTATAAATAGTTAGTTCATAGGAAAATTATGGAAGAAAAAAGAAATCTTGTAACTTTTTTATTAAAATTAAATCCTGTATGTTTAAATGGAGATTATTGGGATTCTCAACACATATCAGAAAAATTTAATATTGAAAGAGATACTCAAAAATTAAAAATCGTTAATACATATAAAGGCAACTATGAAGGCAACCAAACACAATTAATTGACATTGAAGATGAAAGAGGTAATCTTTACAAAAAACTTCCTTCAGAAGCTTTTCTTCCATATGCTTTAGATCTCAAGAAAAAATTTGATAAGTATATACCTGATGATCTAAAATAAAATGAAAAAACAAATTCTATTAATGGGAAAAGATGGAGAATATCTTATTGCAAAAAAGAATAAATCTCGAAATAAATTAATTTCAAGTTCTGAAAAAGTTTTTGCAAGAGAAGTTGTTCCATATGGATTTGATTTTACTTTTGGGGGCACATTTGAAGATAAAGATTATGAAACTGCAGGTTATGACCATCCCATATATAGAAAAGAAATGGATGAAGGAAAACTAGAAACTCACAAAGATTATGAAAAAGTAAATTTAGACAGAACAATTAAAGGTCTGGAAAAAGATGTTCAGGAAGCAGGAGCAGATTATATTTTAGTAGATAAATTACAATCCCAAGATATGGGGACTTCTTGGCAAATTTCAGGAAAAGCAAAATTATTGGTGAAAAAATAAAAGGGTAAACTTTGAAAAACTTGCAGAATTTTATTCAAAACAATTTCCAAAAATTTCTAAAGAAGACCATTTAATGATAATCAAAGGAGCACTACATGGAGAAAGAGCCACATGGTCTAAATCAGGTTTTGTAAATTGGTATAATCAAGTTGGAGAAGGACTCGAAGTAAAACCTCATTTAGTAGGTTATATTAAAGAAAATCCTCATTTTATAATGTATAAAGAAGGAATGATTCTTGGAGGTGACTGGTGTGAACCTTCAATTCTTGAAATGATTTCTAAATAAAAAATCAATCAAAAACTTCTTCTAAAAAATCCGGACTTGTCCTTGATAAAATTTCTATTTTCTTTTTATTTAAACAACCAATATTAAAATTAAAAAATTTACATAAACCAGAACATGCTTCTTCATTAAGAGCAAAAGGTCCATCACAAAAATAACCTGCATTTCCTTTTATATCATCATAATTTCCTTCTCTAAATGCTATCCAACTTTTATTATCCCATTCAAGCAAAATTCTTGCAGAAACTTCCTTTTTCGCCCTATCTGGATTTGTCTCATAAACAATTCCTCTCTTTGTTCTGAATATTTTAAAATCCTTGATTCCACAAGAAATTAACTTATCATATTGATTTTTCATCAATAATTCAATGCAACCAACTTTAAAAATTAAATTATTATGCAAAACAATAATTTTTCTAAAACCAAAAGATTTAAATACTATTATGAATACCTATTCATAACTAAATAAGCTGTTTTACAGCAGGAGCAATTAAAATGCCAAGTATGGATGGAACAGGACCTGAAGGAAAAGGACCAAAAACCGGAAGACAAATGGGAAAATGCAAAGGTGCAGAACCTCAATCTCCAAGAGGAAGATTTGGACAAGGAAGAGGTTTTGGAAGAAGACTTTGGGGAAGAGGTTTTGGAAGAAGGTTTGAAGATTCAAATCAAGAGTAAATAAAATGCCAAGACATTGTAAAAGAAGAATAAAATGAAAATACTAATCCCTATTGATGAAAAAAAGGGCATAGATTCAAAACTTAGTGAACACTTTGGACATTGCCCTTATTTCGGGATTTATGAAATTGAAACAAAAGAATTACAAATTATAGAAAACAAGTTAGACCATTCAAACTCCCTTCTTTCCCCAGTAGACCAGATTATGAAATTCAAACCAAATTTGATTTTCTCAAAAGGAATGGGTGGAAAAGCAATAAAACTCTTTAAAGAAAAAGGAATAGACATTAAAACAGGAGAATATGAAACAATAAAAGAAGTGATTGAAAATTTAAATAATCTAAATGAATTAAAAAAGAGCTGCATTGATTAAATGAAAAATAACACATTAAAACAATCAGCATTTAAAGCAATAAAAGGATTATGGAAAGCATTTCCTATGATATTAGGAACAATTTTGCTTATAAGCTTAATCTCTACTTTAATTCCAAAATCATTTTATACAAAGGTATTTAGTAAAAATATTATTTTGGATTCTTTTGTTGGTAGTTTGGTGGGAAGCATATCTGCAGGAAATCCAGTAACAAGTTATATTTTCGGAGGAGAAATGTTAACTCAAGGAGTTAGTCTTTTAGCTGTTACTGCTTTCTTAGTTGCGTGGGTTACAGTAGGATTAATACAATTACCAGCAGAATCCGCGATATTAGGAAAAAGATTTGCTTTGTTAAGAAATTTTAGTGCATTTATATTTGCAATAATTGTGGCTATAATTACTGTATTAATTTTAGGAGTATTATAAGATGAATATAAAAAATAAATTAAAACAAATTTCAAGTGCAGGATATTTTTTAATAAGTATTTTAATTGTTTATTTCTTTTTATTTCTTTTTAAGCAAAATTTATTTTTTTCAAGCATAAACTTTTTTTATAATATTATTTTAAAAATAATTCCTGTTTTTATTTTAGTATTTGTATTAATGACTTTAACAAATTTCTTTATAACACCAAAATTTGTAATTAAACATCTAAAAGAAAAAGGAATTAAAAAATGGTTTTTTGTTATAGTTGGAGGAATTTTATCGTCAGGCCCAATTTATATGTGGTATCCTCTTTTAGCAGATCTAAAAAATAAAGGACTAAATTATGGGCTAATTGCTTGTTTTTTATATAATCGTGGAATAAAAATCCCTTTAATACCATTAATGATAATTTACTTTAGTTGGAAGTATATTATTATTTTAACAATTGTAATTATTCTTGTATCTATTATTCAAGGAATATTATTAAATAAATTAATGGAGGTTAAAAATGAAAACCGCAGTTGCGTCTGAAGGAAAAGATGAAAATTCTGAAGTAAGTCCCAGAGGAGGGAGAGCACCTTATTATATCCTCTTTGAAGACAAAAAGGTTGTAGAAACAATAAAAAATCCTTTTGCAAAAGGAAGTGGTGGAACAGGATTTTCTGTAGCATATATGTTAGCTGAAAAGAAAGTTAATTTAGTAGTTGCAGGAAAAGCTGGAGAGAATATGGTTTCTGCGCTAAAGGAAAAAGGAATAGAATTCAGAGAAGAAAAGAATAAAAAAGTTAGCGAGGTAATCTAACCATTAAAAATGCCAAGACCATTCAAAAGAAGAAGAATTAGGGGCAACCCTAATTCAGAATATTTCAAACCAGCAGGAATTCCCAAATCAGAACTAGATGAAACTAAATTAGAACTTTCTGAATTTGAAGCTATTAGATTAATTGATTTTGAACAATCGCCCCAAGAAGAAGCTGCAAGAAAAATGGAAGTCTCACAACCAACTTTATCAAGAATTCTAAAATCTGCGAGAAAGAAAATTTCAGATGCAATTATAAATGGAAAAGCTATAAAAATTGAAAAATGAAAAATCTTAAAATTTATTTATTTAGACATGGGCAAACATATTACAATAAAAATAAAATTTTTACAGGATGGAAAGATTCTCGTTTAACTTCTTTAGGAAAAACACAGGCAAAAATAATTGCAAGAAAATTAAAAAATAAACATATTGATGTTGCTTTTCAAACTTCTTTATCTCGTTCTAAAGATACTTTAAAAGCAATTCTTAAGTTTCATCCAGAATGCAAAGAAATAATAACAGCAAATAGAATGATTGAAAGAAATTACGGATTTTTGGAAGGAAAAAGTCATAAAACAATTATTGAAAAATATGGAAGGGAACAATTTGATAAATGGCATAGAGGGTGGGATAATCCTCCTAAAAAAGGAGAATCATTTAAAATGATTGAAAAAAGAGTTAAAATTTTTATTAAAAATTTAATAAAATTTATGAAAAAAAATAAAGCAAATGTAGTTATCTCTGCACATGGAAATTCCATAAGATTATTTAGAAAGATTATGGAAAAGGCAAATATTAAACAAGTTTGTTCTTGGAATATCCCTTATGATAAATATTTTGAATATA
>CAYXDU010000010.1:0-11928 GCA_964463895.1 Candidatus Woesearchaeota archaeon
GGTGCTTGTTATATTCCGGCTTAATTATAATAATTTTTAAAAACTCTTTTTTACTTTAAATAAAATGGAAGGTATTACAGAAGTTGATTTTAGTGAATGGATGAAACTGGATTTAAGAGTTGCAGAAATAATTTCTGTTGAAAATATTGAAGGTGCTGATAAATTGTATAAAATTGAAATTGATGTTGGTGAAATTGGGAAGAGAATGATTTGTGCTGGTTTGAAAGGATATTATTCTAAAGATGAACTTGTTGGAAAGAAGATAATTTATTTTTCTAATTTGAAGCCACGAATGATGAGGGGAATTGAATCACAGGGAATGTTGCTGGCTGCTGTTTCTGAAAATCATGAAAAAGTTGTTTTAATTAAGCCCAAAGAAAATTCAAAGAACGGGAGGGAAGTAATCTTTGAAAATGGATAATTTATTTTTTAAAATCGAAGAGGAAGTTATCTTTGATGAAAGTATTTGTTTTGAAGAAGAAAAAATCAAAAATTTTATTTTAGAAAAAATGAAGAAGAGAATTGAAAATTCTGAAAGTAAAGGTTTTGCATTTGAAGAAGTTGTTTATAATTTTTTTGAATATATGAACATACCCCTAATTAAAACTTCTAAAACGAGAGATAAGGGGTTGGATGGTTTTGTGAATTTTAATGCAGGTTTTTTAGGAGAAATTAAATTAGGATTGCAGATTAAATATTCATTAATAGATTCAAATGATGTTGATTTATTTTTAAGTGCTTTGAAAAATGCTGAATTGCAATTAGGCGTTATTGTCTGCAAAGATTCAAGAAATTTAATTAATTATGAATTAAATTCCAAGATAAAGTCAATTTTGATTTCAAGGGGAATTTCTGTTAAGGAAAAATTATTAAATGAAAAAGTTGATATTAATCCTGTGTTCGTTTTAAAATTAAATGAACTTGTGGAGATTGTTTCTTCACAAATGAGATCTTTTGTTAAATCAGTGTATAAAAAATGAAACCGGAAATAAATTTTGGGGATTGGATGAAATTTAATTTAGTTGTAGGAGAAGTTATTGGAACTCATGCTGATAAAATTAAAATTGATATTGCGGGAAAATCTTTTGAGATAAATAAAAAATTAGATGTTGAAATTGGCAATAAAATTATTGTTGGTTTGAATGGAAATAATTTAATTATTCCTTTGGTTGGCAGTTCTGTTGTTGTTCCTGAAAGTGAAATTGAAAATGGTGTGAGGGTTGGATGAATGTGTTAAACGCTGTTCATGAGAATGGCGATTAACAGACTTTTAACGAACTTTTCTAAATTTTGTAATATTAAGCGTTAAAAGTCTGGAATTTTAGTCAAGTGTCAAACTTTTTTGTTTTTATTGTTGAATTACAAAATATTTATTTAAAGATATTTTTTATATTGTTTCATGCCAACGCTTCCAACAGATTTAGATTCAAAAATTACAAAAGAATGCAAACGAAGAAGATTATCTCCGAGAACAACTAAAACCTATCTTTATGCAATCCATAAATTTCTTAATTGGTCTAAAAAAGAGTTAAGATATGTTTCAAAAAAAGATGTTCGTTTATTTCTCGAATATTTATCTGAAAAGAATCTTGCTGGAAATACTATGAATACTTATCATATGGCAATAAGATTTCTTTTTGAGAATGTTTTGGAAAAGCGAATGTGGATTGATATAAAATATTCCAAAATTCCCCGGAAATTGCCAGAAGTTTTATCTAAGAAAGAAATCAAAAAATTAATTGACTCCATAAAAAATTTCAAACATCAGTTAATGGTTTGTTTTATGTACTCTTCAGGATTGAGAGTTTCTGAATTAATTAATATGAAATTTAAAGATTTAAATTTAGAAAAGAATTTTGGATTTGTGAGAAATGGGAAAGGTGGAAAAGACAGATTAATTACTTTACCGAATAATTTAATTCCTGCATTAAAAAAATTAATTTCAAATGAAAATTTATCTGAAGATAATTATGTATTTCAAAGTAATCGTGGAAAGAAATATTCTGTTAGAACAATTCAGAAAATCGTCGATAAATCCGCTAAACTTTGTGGAATAAAGAGAAAGATTCATCCGCATACTTTAAGACATAGTTTTGCAACGCATCTTGTTGAAAATGGTTATGATATCACAAATGTTCAAGCGTTACTTGGGCATAAATCTCCTGAAACAACTTTAATATATACTCATATTGCTTCACCGAATCTTATAAATACAAAAAGTCCTTTGGAAAGTTTATGAAATTAATCCTTACTTTTAAAAATTCTTTCCCAGATTGTTGGTTTGTCTTTTGTTGAATCATATTCGATTTCCAGAATTCGCGCAGCAATTTCTTTGTAAGCACGTGCAACTTCGGATTTTGGATAAACATGAACAATTGCGTCTTTTTTGTTTAATGCTTTTTTTATGTCTATGTGTTCAGGAATCATTCCTATTATAGGAGAATCCAGCATGTCTTTGACAACCTCGGGCTGCATTTCTATTTTGTCTTTTCTGACACGGGTTATTATTATGCCTTTAACTGGTTTTTTCATTTCATTAGCAATTTTTATTGTTTTCAATGCGTCAGTGATTGCAGGCATTTCCGGGTTTGTTATGACTATTAATTCGTCGGCAATTTCCATGACAGCCATTGCTTCACTCCCCAGTCCTGCTGCACTATCGACGATGATATAGTCAGAAAGTTTTTTGAAATCTTCAGAGAATTCTTTTAATCTTCCTGGTTTTGTTTTTTTCAACTCTTTTATTGAAAGTGAAGAAGGCATTATTTTTAATCCTGACTCGTGTTCGTAAATTGCTTCATATGGTTCTGCTTTTTTTTGGAGAATGTGATTTAGGTTTATCGGGACTTCCGGGGAGTTTAGGTGTATTCCAATATTGGGTGTTGAAAGATTTGCGTCTATTAATAAAACATTTTTTCCAAAATAATTTATAGCTGCTCCCAGGTTTATTGCAGTTGTTGTTTTGCCTACACCCCCTTTACCAGATGTAATAACGATTATTTTAGCCATTTAAAATTGTTAATATTTACTTTGATAAAAGAAATTGCTTTGTAGAACTTATAAACCTTTCTAACTTTTCAGCGTACTCTTTTAATTTTTCTAAGTTAATATTTATTTCTTCTCCTTTGAATAAAATTCTGAGTGTTACATTTTTTCTGAATTCGCCGATTCGTTCTGTTCGGAGTTCTTCGATTTTTCTCAGCATTTCATAAAGAGCTATAACTTCCAGAAATTCTTTATTTTTTCTGAAAAGTTTTTTTACTTCTTCTGTTTTTTTGAACGGGCTTTCAGGAATTGAAGAAATCTTTTTTTTCTTTTTTGCTTTGATTAAAATTTTGTCAATGGATGTTTCAATCATTCGACGCCAACGTAAGAGAAGGTTTTTTATTACGTCACAGGTTTTTGTATATTTTAAACTGACGTAAAGTAAGTGATCTGCGCTTATTTTTTCCTGTATTATATCTTCCATGCGAGTCCTTTGGTTTTACACTAATAGAATTATAATCTTTGAAGTTAAAGGACTTTAAATATCTTTTGCTGTTTTGGAGGAGTGAAAGTCAGAGAGAATTTCCATAAGGTTTTATGTTTGTCGTCGGGTGCGGGAGATATTTTTGAAAGTTTGTTGAAGAGACATAATTTTGGTTTCTATGAAATTCATTTATTGTTAAGCGTTTTGTGTCTTCAGTATTAGCAGATTTTCTCAAAAATTCTTCATGGATTCTTTTTGTCAATTCAAAGTTTTCATCAATTTGTTCTTGAGTTTGTTTTATAGGAGTTGAAGGAAATTTTTTATTCATTTCATCTGTTTTAGAAGTTTCTTTTATTGTCATTTTAATTTAAGGTTTTGAAATTATTCTTTGATAATTTCTTTGAAAATTGTAGTTATTTAATCTTGTTTGATAATTTTGATATTTGCGTCTTTGTTCTTGTTCGCTTAATTTTTTGCTTTCGCTTCTCCAATGTTCGAGATATTGTGATAATCTTACCATTTTATTTTGATGTTAAAGAATTATTTAAATATTATTGTGATTTTGTTTTTGAGATTAAGCCACCACGAGCCCCGACCACCACCCCTAAAATGCGCTCACTTTGTATCGCGAAAATCTATTTGATTGAGAAAAATTAATGCGTAAAATTTTTAATCGTTTGTTCAACTTGATTACACAATATTTTAGAATTAAAAAGAGGTGATAAAATTATTCTGAAAGTTCCAAAATTGTTTCAGCTAAATCTCCGTTGTTTTTTTCCAGTGTTTCTTTTGCAATTTCTTCTGAGACGCCTGTTTTTTCGATGATGGTTTTTATGTCTTCTTCTGTGAAAAGTTCTGGTTCTTCCTGTACTTCAGAAATATCTCCGGTAATTTGGAAAGATTCATTGCCCTGCATTTTTATTTTTTGAACAGAAGGATTTTCTATGATAATTTTATTTCCGTCAGTTTTTTCTATAATTACTTTTTCAGTAGGGATATCTTCCTGGGAAATTCCCATTTTTTTTAACATGCCCTGCATTTGTTTTGGGTTGCCTAATCCTGGAAACATTTTAAAAAATAAAAGGCAGAACTATTCTTAGTCCGATTATTAAAATTATGAAAATTACTACATGAGTTGGTTTTAGCATAATGTAACTATTGTATTCTTCGCTGTAACGCATTAAACCGCCGAATCCTGCCGGCATGTTTATTTTGTTTTGTTGTGCCATGATATTTTAGAGAGGGATAGTTTTTAAAATTATTTGTTCTTTATTTAATCATGAAACTTTTTATTTTTGGTTCAACAGGGGATTTAGTAAAGAGAAAAGTTATGCGGGCTTTGCAGGAGTTGGAAAAAAATGATTTAGAAATTTATGCTATTGGAAGGCGTGAAATGGATAGGAAAGAATATCAAAATTTTATTTGTTCAGATTGGTGTGATTTGAAATTTAGGAATTCAATTCATTATTTGAATGTTGATTTTAAAAATTTGAATTTTGAAGATAAACTTTCTGAAAAAGGGATTAATTATTTTTATATTTCATTGCCTCCTTTAGAATATAAGAATGTGTTTAAATTTTTGGAAAAATTTATTGATAAAGGTTATGAAATTAAAGTTCTTGTTGAGAAGCCGTTTGGAAAAGATTTGGAAAATGCAAAAGATTTAAAAAATTTTATTGAGCATTCTAATTTGAAAGGGGATTTGTTTATTTCAGACCATTATTTATTTAAAGAGAGTTTTATGAATCTTCCAAAAAAGTTCAATCAAATTAAAATTGTTTCTATTGAAGAAATTGGTTTAGAAAATAGGGTTACTTATTATGATAAAACTGGGGCTTTGAAAGATATGATTCAGAGTCATTTTTTGAATTTGATTTTGAAGAATTTGAAATTTAAAATTAATTTAAATGAAATTGAAATTTTGAATTTTGTTAAAGGACAGTATAAGGATTATTCTAAAGAATTGGGAAAGAAAAGTTTAACAGAAACTTTTGCAAATTTAAAATTTAAATGCTGTGACAAGGAATTTGAATTTATTACTGGAAAAGGTTTTGCTAAAAAAGAAAGTTTTGTTGAAATTGATGGAAAGAAATTTGTTGATGAATTTGATAATTCTTATGTTGAAATTTTTAAAAAGTTTTTTGATTTGAAAATGGAAGATTTTCCGACTATTGAAGATTCAATTTTAGGTTGGGAAATTATTGAAAAGTTTGAAAAATTTGGGAGGGGAAAAGAATTGAAGATTTATGAAAAAGATGGAGGGTTGGGAGAGGTTTTGGGTGAAGAGAAAAACTCTTAAACATCTTTTTTCTTTGTAAGCTATGGCAAAGTCAAATTTTGATTTTAAATCTGTAGAAGAAAAATGGAAAAAGTTTTGGAAAAAAGAGAAAATTTTCAAAGCGGATTTATCTGGGAAAAAAATTTATTCAGTTGACACCCCTCCGCCATATATTTCAGGAAAAATGCATATTGGACATGCGTTTAGTTATGCTCAACAGGATTTTATAATTAGATTTATGAGAATGAAAGGGTTTGAGATTTTTTATCCTTTTGGAACAGATGATAATGGTCTGCCGACGGAAAGATTTATTGAAAAAATAAATAATGTTAAAAGTATTGATATGGGAAGAGCAGAATTTATTAAACTTTGTCTTAAAACTTTGAAAGAAGTGACTCCGGACTGCATTCAGGATTTTATTAATTTGGGAATTTCTGCTGATTATGAAATGCATTATTCAACTATTGACGAGCATTCGCAAAGAATTTCACAAAGGTCTTTTATTGAGTTGGCTAAGAAAGGGGAGATTTATAGAAAAAATTTTCCAACTATTTGGTGTCCAAATTGTCAGACATCAATTGCTCAGGCAGAGTTGGAAGATAAAGAAGAAAAAAGTTTGTTTTCAACTTTGAAGTTTTTTGTTCCGGAATTGAAAAAAGATTTGTTGATTGCTACGACAAGACCAGAGTTGCTTGGAGCTTGTGTTGCTGTTTTTGTTCATCCCGACGATAAACGTTATAAAAAATTAGTAGGGAAAAAATCAAAGGTTCCTTTGTTTGATTTTGAAGTTCCGATTATTGCTGATGAATCTGCAGATATTGAAAAAGGAACAGGTGTTTTAATGGTTTGTTCTTATGGAGACAGATTTGATGTTGATGCAATTAACAGGCATAAATTGAAACCGAAATTAATTTTAGATAAGCAGGGAAAAATTTCTGAAGGAAAATATAAAGATTTGAAAATTGAAGAAGCAAGAAAGAAAATTCTGGAAGATTTGAAAAAAAAGAATTTGATTTCTGAACAAAAAGAAATTTCTCATGTTGTTAATTGTCATGATAAATGCGGAACTCCGATAGAGTTCATTGAAGTTGAGCAGTGGTTTACTAAAATTTTAGATAAGAAAAAAGAATTGATTAAGCAAGGAAGGGAAGTTAAATGGTATCCGGAGTTTATGAGAAAGAGATATGAAAATTGGATTAATGGTTTGGAGTGGGATTGGAGCATTTCAAGAAACAGGCATTTTGGTGTGCCGATTCCTGTCTGGTATTGTGATAATTGCAATGAAATAATTTTTCCTGATGAAAAGGAGTTGCCTGTTGATCCTTTGCAGACAAAAAAGAAATGTTTGAAATGCAAAAAAAATGCTGTTCCTGAAAAAATGGTTTTGGATACCTGGGCGACATCGTCTTTAACACCGCAGATTGCCGCTGAATTACCTCAGGCAAAAGGCAAGATAAAAATTCCGTTTTCACTTCGTCCCCAGGGACATGATATAATTCGAACTTGGGCATTTTATACAATTGTTAAATCTTACTTGCATGAGAAAAAAATTCCATGGAAAGATATTGTTGTTTCTGGCAATGTTTCTTTAGGAGGAGAAAAAATGAGCAAGAGCAAAGGAAATGTTGTAAAACCTCAGGATATTATGGAAAAGTATGGTTCTGATGCTTTAAGGTTTTGGGCTGCTGGAAGCAAATTAGGAAGTGACGTGGATTATCAGGAAAAAGATTTGATTGCTGGAACAAAGATGATAAATAAATTATTGAATGCTTTGAGATTTGTTTTTATGAATTTGGAAGATTTTGATTTTAAGAAGCCTAAGAAATTAGAACCTTTGGATAAATTATTTTTGAGTAAATTGAATTTTGTTGTTAATGAAATTGGAAAGAGTTTTGAGAAGTATGAATATTCAAAAGCCAAACAGGAAACTGAACAATTTTTTTGGAATGATTTTTGTGATAATTATTTGGAAATTGTAAAGAAAAGAGTTTATCAAGGCGAAGGAGATAAAAAAATTTCTGCACAATATACTTTGTATAAATCTCTTTTAACCATTTTGAAAATGGTTGCTCCGATAATGCCTTTTGTGACAGAGGAAATTTATCAGGAATATTTTAGAAAAAGTGAAAAGGCAAAAAGCATTCATATTAGTGAATGGCCCAGAGCAGAAATTTTTTATTTGGATAATTGGCGTCACGAAGATTGGATTTATGGAAAACTGTTAGAAATTGTTTCTAGAGTCAGGCAGGAAAAATCAAAAAAACAAAAGGCAATGAATACTGAAATCATATTGGGGTTGGGTGAAAAAGATTATGCTGAGTTAAAAGTTGGATTTTTGGATGATTTGCAGAATGTTGTTAATGCAAGAGAAATAAAAGCCGGTGAAAGTTTTAAAGTGGAGTTTGTTGATTAATTGAATATAAATTTATTTAAACTAAAATTCTTTTAATAAAATATGGTGTTAGGAGAAATTGTTTTGGGCTTGTATATGGTAGCGTATTTTGATTATTGTGGTTATAGAATTTTTAAAGATAGATTTTCTTTTTTGAAAAACAGGTTTGATGATGTAAAAATTAATGAAGAGGTTTTGAAGAAAATTGCAGAAAAGAATTTAATTGAGGAAAATAAAGGGATTTTTAATTCTGTTAAAAATCATATTGTTGAAAATTATAATTCTGTTTTAGAAATGAATGTTCCAAAGTATTTGATGTTTTCAAGACCGGGTTTTTATTTTGATACAAAAAAAGAACTTGCAGGTATGAAAGAGGAAAGTGAAAGAAGATTGAAGGGTTTGGAAATGATTGACTAATTTTATAAACTCTTTACATTTATTATTTTTATGGCAATAATAACTAAAGAAAATACAAGATTTTCATTAGTCAATTTCAGGAGGGGAATATGAAATTAACTAAAGATGAATTACAGGAAATTGTTGATGAATTGAAGAAGCATAAAGGACGGCATACTGAGTTGATTAGTGTTTATATTCCGGCAGGTTATGATGTGAATTCTGTTCAAAAGCAACTTGAAGCAGAGCAATCAACTGCAAAGAATATTAAATCAACAGCGACGCGTAAGAATGTTATTGATGCTTTGGAAAAGATTGTGCGGTTTTTGAAAGATATTAAGGGTTCAATGAAAAACGGGCTTGCTGTTTTTTGCGGTAATGTTTCAAAAGTTGAAGGACAGGATGATTTGCAATTGTGGGATGTTGAACCGCCGAAGCCGTTGAAAGTTAGAATGTATCGTTGTGATAAAGAATTTGTTTTAGAACCTTTGCAGGAGCAGTTGGAAATTTCTGAGATTTATGGTTTATTGGTTATGGATAGAAAAGAAGCAACAATCGGAGTTCTTGAAGGAAAGAGAATTGAAATTTTGCAGAAGATGACGTCAGGAATTCCATCAAAAGTTCGGGCTGGTGGACAGTGTTTAAGTCCTGAAACATTGATTATGAAAAATAATGGAGAAATAATTGAAATTGAAAAATCTCACAATCCTTTAATGGTTGTTAGTGAAAATTTCAATAATGAAACTTGTGAAGAAACCCCCATAATTGTTAAATGGGAGAACAATAAAGAATTATTTAAGATTACTACTTGTTATCCAAGATTTGAAATTAAATCTTCTAAGGAGCATACTTTTTTTGTAAGAACTGATAAAGGCATTTTAGAAAAACCTTTGTCAAATATTAAAGAAGGAAATTATTTAATTATGCCAGAGAAAATAAATTTAAATTTAGAAGATCAAGAGATTAATTTTGTTCCAATAGTCAAGCAGAGTTTTAATATGAAGAAAATCATTATTCCTGATAAAATGAATTTTAAATTTTCAAAATTGTTGGGATATTATCTTGGAGATGGAAGTTATGAACAAGATAGAATAACTTTTTTTGAACAGCGAGAAGATGTTGCAAGATATTATCAAAATTTAATTAAAGAAGTTTTTGGTCTTGAATCTGATTTAAGATTTAGGAAATCTAAAAATTATTGGCAATTGAGGGTTTATAGTAGAATAATCAGCCAATTATTTAAGGAAATTTTTGCAAAACAAAATAAAACTTTAGAAGAGAAGATGCCTCAAATAATATTGACTTCTTCTGATGAATCACTTTCAGGATTTATTTCTGGTTTTTTTGATGCAGAAGGTTATGTTTCCAAGGGAAGGATTGCTTTTGGAATCAATAATAAAATTTTGACACATCAATTTCAATTTGCTTTATTAAGATTAGGTATTATTTCTTCTATTAATGAATATGATAATAAAAGAAATCCTTATTCCAACAACATAAGATATACTTTGGCAATTGATGATTTAAAATCTTTGAAGAATTTTTCTGAATTGGTTGGATTTTCTTCATTAGAAAAACAAAAGAAAGTCAAAGATTTAATTAAAAATAGAAGTAATAGAAATAAAGTAAGGCAAATAGCTACAAATGGTTCTGAAATTGCCAGAATAATTAGGAATTCTGGTTTAAATACAAGAGACTTTCATTGTGGCTATTTCTTTTGTGATAAAAGACAAATGAGTAAAGAAGTTTTTAAGAAGAAAATTTTGGATAAAATTGAAAATTTGGATTTGAAAAAGAGATTAGAATTGTTTTATAATTCTAATTTGATTGCAATTAAGATTTCTAAAATAGAATCTCTTGGATTAAGCAAAACAGTAGATATTGAAACTAAAAACCATAATTTTGTTGCGAATGGTTTAATAGTTCACAATTCCTCTCAGAGATTTCACAGGATTACTGAAGGTTTGACAAGGGATTTTTACAAAAGAATTGCAGGTGAAATGAAAAATGCTTTTTTTGAAAATGAAAAAGTTAAAGGGATTATAATTGGCGGACCGATTCCGACAAAAGATGAATTTATTGATAATGAATATTTACCGACGAAACTTCAGGAAAAAGTTATTGGAAGAATTGATATTGGAGGTTCGGATGAGTCAGGAATAAAAGAACTTGTTGAAAAGTCACAGGATTTGCTGGTTAATCAGGAAATTGTTTATGAGAAAAAATTGCTTGAGAGATTTTTTGAAACACTTGGTGAAAAACCTGATTTGGCTGCTTACAAGGAAGATACAATTCGAAAAGCCCTTGAATATGGTGCTGTTGATACTTTGTTAATTTCTAAAGAACTTGATAAAACCCTTGCAAAAGATTTGAAGCAAAGAGCAATTAATACAAGTTCTAATGTTGAAATGGTTTCTACTGAGACAGAAGAAGGAAAACAATTTTTTAACCTTTCAGGTATGGGCGCTATTTTAAGATTTAAGACTGGTTAAAATTTGAAAGTTGAATTTTTGGATATAAATTTTTATAAATGCAAATTATATTGATGAGTTATGAAAGCTGAATTATATCATAAAATGGAATGTTATTTTATTTCGGAAAATAAAGATTATCAATTATTGCCTTTAGAAAGTGGGCAATTTCATATTTACTATGGAGAATCTGATTCTCCTATACTTGGAGTAATGTATTCTAATAACAAAAAAATGAGTAAGTTTGTGGAGGAAGATAAGAGCAAACTTTTGAAGATTATTGAGTTGATTAAAAAGAATTTAAAGTAATTCTTAAAAACCCCTTTTCATTTTTTAATTCATGGTTTCGGAGAAAACGATAAAAGAGATTGAGGAACGTAAGGAAATTAGAAAAAGGACATAGAAAAATAATTAAAAAATCTTAATCAACTTATTTTTTATACTTCCAGAATCATTGCAGTGATAAACTTTGTGGAAAATTGCATTTGCATTTGAAATTAATTTTAAATTATTTTCTTGAATTAAAATTTTGTTTTCATTTGAAATTTTTAATTGAGGTGGCTTAAATTTTTCCGGAGTTTGATTGAAGCATTTTTGAAATTCATTTATTGCAAAATTCAAATTTTCCTGCGAGATATTTTGATATAAAAATTCTGCATAAGGTTGATGGTTTATTCCATGGAGTTCAAGTGTTTTGTTCAAAGACAAAATTCTTTCGCAGAAAGTTTGATTTTCTGAAATTGGTTTGTTGTTGTAATTTGGAATTATATAAAGAATGTCTGGATTGTAAATCTCTAATTCAGGACAGGGAATGTCTGGGTGTATATCATCGATTTGGATTGGTGTGATTAGGCGTATTATGAATAAGAGAACTATTAGTGAGAGAATTGTTATTATGATTTTTGGGAGGGGTTTCATTTTT